>NZ_JAQMUA010000185.1:0-23167 GCF_028330895.1 Kamptonema animale CS-326
GAGAGGGGGAGCAGGGGAGCAGGGGAGATGGGTAATTAGCCATTAGCCATTAGCCATTAGCCATTAGCCATTAGCCATTTCCCTTGTTCCGCTTCTTTCCCTTCTTTCCCTTCTTCCCTAGCCCCTAGTCCCTAGCCCCTAGCCCCTTCTTCCCCTAGCCCCTACCTATATATCTCTGAAATTTCGCCGATCAAAACGGCAAAGCCCGCTGGAGCGGGCTTGAAGGTAAGTTAGGGGTAGGGGGCGCGATCGCTAATGGCTAGCCCACTGTCACCTGATCGGTTTGTACATCGGTTGCTCCTTCCTCAGCGGAGGCGATCGCCACCAGCTTATCTAGGATCTCCTGACTTGGCACTTTCCCTTTAAGGACAACAGTGCTGCTGAGCTGAGCAACATAGACAGTCTCAATATCAGCAACTTCTGCATCGCTATCAAAAGCGAGGGCTACCCGCTTCGCTAAGCCACTCTCATCAAAATTTCCATCAGGGCCAACCTTAGCTGGGGCGATAGATTGAGCCGCTGCTGCTTGCTGCACCACCTGCGTCATAGGTTCAGCGGGGGGTTCAGGCTTTTCTAGTCCAAATAATCTTTTAAACCAGCCCATAGTAGTAGATATCTCCTTATAAGGATGCTTGTCTACAAGATACCTCTATAGCTCAGCACTTACCAACCTATAAAGATAGATCCTCCCATATTTTCATCATCAGTACCTAGCACCACGCCGCCTGAAGCCCCCGGTACGAGTTCAATCCCCTCTATTTTGTGGTAAGGCAAGTGATATAGAGGAGTAAGAGACTGTCGGAATTGGAAAATGCGATCGCGATCGCTAAAACTGCCAGCAACATAAACAGCAGAATCAAAAGGCCCGTCATCGCCATTATCAGTTGCTGCTGACACGAAGGCGATACCAGCCGCATCTATCTTAAGGTCAGAAATATGGCGAACATTTCCCGTCGGGAAAGGTACTGTCAACTTTGCAGAACCTTGTTGAGTAATTTGATAAGTAGCAAGATTAAGGGTTCCCCAGTAAATAACTGCCGGTTCTGCCCCTTGGCCCCGATGAGCCCAAACAGCTAATAATTTACCCTCGATATTTTGCAAACCAAAGGATTCAAAGTTGCTGCCTTTGGGAATATTTGGCAAATCAAAGACTTTCAGAACTGAAACGGTTTTGTTATCCCCACCAAGTTGAATATGATAAACTTTACCTGCACTCGCTAAGGCCATAAAAGAAGATGTCCCTGGAACGGCAGTTAGCCCTTCTAAATCACTTGGTAGTTCTGTATTAGCGGGCCAGTTGATGGGGGAATATTGGGGTTGTGCTTTACCTGCGATCGTAAGGATTGCGAGGCGGCCTTGATTTTTGTCTTTGTTGTCATGCACTATCAGGAAGGAAGAGTTCTCCTTTTGTTGACTAACCAAAGCTATACCACTGATATTGAAAAGGCTGTCGCCTCGGACTGGTCGCCACATTTGGGCAATGGCTAGCTGCGGTATTAGTAATAATGGGGTGAGGAGGAGAAGTCTAATAAGTAACTTTTTCAATTTGCCTGTATTTCACCTTAACGCTTTAATTAGAGGGATAAATATATCAGATATATCCTACAATTAAAAGCAATTCTAATCATTATTATATTTTAATGACTGTAACTGGCGATCGCATTCCCAAGACACCCATCTCTGACCAATCTAGCCAACCCGATAGCGCAACTTGGCAATGGCGCAGTTGGGAAGGATTACCCTACCTAACTTGCAGCTTACTCGACTCTTGGCCGCACGGCTTCTTTACTCAAAATTTCTCCCCGAAAACACCCTCAGACTTGGTAGAAGTTCTCCATCCCCAGGCGCGAGTTTACCGCGTCAAACAAGTACACGGCAATGGCGTATTCAAAACCAGTGAAATCCGGCCATTTTCAAATCCTGACGATGATGCCACATCTGCGGGTCGAAACTCCGCTGAAATCTTAGCTGAAGCAGATGGAATCCTTACAGAGAAAGAGTTAGAATCGGTGTGGGTTTGTTCGGCTGACTGCGTACCGGTGTTGATTGCTGATGTCGAAACTGGACAAGTCGCCGCCGTTCATGCCGGTTGGCGGGGGACTGCTAGTAAGATCGTACCGGAAGCGATCGCACATTTTGCGACCAGTGGCAGTCAACTGGCAAATTTGCGCGTAGCTTTAGGGCCTGCGATCGCAGGTAATGTTTACCAAGTATCATTAGATGTGGCAATCCAAGTTGGTGCCACCATTGCCCCAGAACTTGCTGATAATTCCCCAGATTTACTGAAATTTTTGCAACAAATGCCAGATGCACCTGTGTTACCCGATTCCCAGCCCGGAAAGGTACGCTTAGATGTGCGACGGTTTAATGCTTTACAATTGGAGCAATTGGGGATTAGTTTTGAGCAAGTGGCGATCGCACCTGAATGTACCTACTCTAACCCAACTCACTTTTATTCCTACCGGCGCGATGGGCTGAAAAAAGTGCAGTGGTCTGGAATTGTCAGCACTCGCCAGAGATGAAAACTCCCGTCCATAGACGAACAGAACAATTTTTTATTTGTTGAGAACTTACGTAACGCCGCCCTTGCTTGCGGTTAGAATACCGCCCAGAGGGCGGCGTTACGGATATTAGTTATAGCTAGGGACTAGGATAACTGACGAAAATATCAGCGGTAATGGCAACTGAGGTAAAATAGGAATTATTGCAACTTATGCAAGATGTCAGGTCACACATCAACTAGGGAAAAAGCCACAGAGCGAAATGGTAGCACAAATGTCAGCACGACTTTTATTAGTAGATGACGAGCCTGGATTGCGGGAAGCAGTACAAGCTTACTTGGAAGATAGCAACTTTAATGTTGATGTTGCCAGCAATGGTCGCGAGGGATGGGAACTGCTGCAAAAAAATCCCCCTGATTTGGTAATTTCTGACATCATGATGCCCCAAGTTGACGGCTATCAATTTCTTTCGCAAATGCGCGAAGACCCTCGATTTAAGGCAATGCCAGTCGTGTTTTTGACCGCCAAAGGGATGACTACAGACCGCATCCAAGGCTATCAGGCTGGTTGCGACGCTTATATTTCCAAACCCTTTGACCCGGATGAGCTCGTGGCAATCGTCACCAATTTGTTAGTAAGGCGGGCGGCTACGAAGGAGTCTGGCGAAAACGCGGAAACTCCCGATATTACAGCCTTGGCGAATCAGATGGCGAGAATTGAGTCATTATTGACAGGACGCTCCGCGATCGCGCAATCCCCATCACCAATTAAAATAGATTTAACTCCGCGAGAACAAAGCGTTTTAGATTTAGTCGCCCAAGGCTTAATGAATAAGGAAATAGCCCGTCGCCTAGAAACCAGCGTTCGCAATGTAGAAAAGTACGTTAGCCGCCTATTCACTAAAACTGGTACCAATAGCCGCACCGAGTTAGTCCGTTACGCTCTCGAACATGGCTTAACTAAATAGGGGATAGGGGCTAGGGGCTAGGGGCTAGGGAAGAAGTGAAGAAGGGGAAGAAGGGAAGAGGGGAAAGAGAATAAAAGTAAGGGCTTCGGCGCGATCGCGCTTGCCGAAGGGTGCGACGATTTAGAATGTCCTCATGGTCTTGGCGGTTAGTAACAGGCGATCGTACTTTCAAATCTATAGCACTTAAAGTATTACTTACGTAACGCCGCCCTCTGGGCGGTAACACCGCCGTCTCGACATTATCCTTAAAGTCGAGACGGCGGTTGACGTTAGTGATAAGTACCAACACATTCAGGACTTTGGCACCCAACGAAAGAAACCGGGTTTTTTGACGAAAATACTTCGCCCTTACCCACAGATGCTCTCACAAAGCAGGTTTCTGGGACGACCTGCGTAAGTCCTAACATTAAGAACTTTAGGACTTATGCAAAAACCCTATTTCTTTGAAAAATCGTGACTTTCTACGAGAAATATAGGACTTACCCATTGTAAGGGTGTAGCAAGGCCTTGGGATTGCTTAGTTAATTGCTCAAAACCTTACTTTTATTGCATTTTACTTCTAACTCTTCACTTACAAGCTTTTTTCCATCTGATATAATAAATGTATTGACAGAAAAACACAGTCATGGTATATCACGCCCATAATTAAAACTATTGTTCCAATTCCCATAAAGCTTAGAGCAATAGTATTTTCCTACAGTCCATCTTTTTCTACTTATAGCAATACATTACCTACTGCTAGCACTGTGCCAGCGTGAAAACTGTTCCCTCTTAAATAGTAGGCAACTACTGGGTCAAAAAATGAAAAATTACCCTTGGGAACTGAAATAGTCCCATCATCTTACGGTTAAGCCTTGGTAGCTCTGTAGTAAGAAAGAGGGGAACAGTCCGCTGTAAACTAGCGCTAAGCAACCTGTAAAGGTAGTGTCACAGATTAGGGTACATCTTCTACAAAATTCAATCACCATCAATGAATAGAACAACTAATGAAATTAGCGCCGGACATAAATCCCAGAGCCGAACCCCATTACTCAGATTCAACAAGGAGAAAAAAATGTCTCATGCGATCGCAAAAATAATATTTTTTAGTACAGTATTACCACTGTTACTAACAGTAAGCACCAGTCAAAGCTGGGCTACTATTACCAGCATAAAAATTGCAGAAAGCAACAATTTAACCACCGCAAATCTTGAACATCAATCTTCCTTATCAAATCGTAATCTAAAAATGAAAGTCGAACTTGCAGAGGTACTAGGCAGGGGCAAAGATAGACGCTTGCAGTCAGATTTGCTGTTAGTAGCAGCTAGGAATGAAAAGACAAGAGAGTGTCGCGTATCAGGACTATGTTCGTAAGTATTATACTTTGGGCGAATAAAATGACCGCAGATGGTAACTGTAGAATTGAAACCAGCGCACCATCAGGGTTTCATTGTTATAGGCGCGGTTTTCACCGCCCAGTCTAAGAGGTCATAAAATTGAACCCGCCTACGCGGGTTTTGTTTGTGTAGACGTGGTTTTAATCGCCCAGTCTAAAAAGTTGCGATCGCATGATTTTTCACGCATTAGTATTAGAATGCTAGGAATAGGCAAAAGGGGAAGGAATTCAAGGAATGATTAACCCGCACGCAGAAACAGACACAGCCCTAGAGAATAAACAGTCACTACAAACTCTCTCCAGAACCCTAGCCATGTCTCAGGGGCAATTTTCCCTGATTTTAGTGCGCTGCAACTACGCCTCACTAAGAGAGCAAATAGTAGAACAACTGCGTCAACAATATCCCGTCACCCTGCGAGAACTCGTCCTCCCCGTCTCTGTCAAGACACTTTATACTACTATCGAAGCAGAACTGGGCGGCGAACACCCAGGGGCTTTAATGGTATTTGGTCTAGAAACAGTAAGCGATATTGACCAAGTGCTGACTTCAACTAATTATGTGAGAGAAGAGTTTCGCAATAATTTCCCTTTCCCTATAGCTTTATGGGTAACGGACAAAATATCAAAAAAGCTGATTCGTTTAGTCACAGATATCGAAAGTTGGACGACCACAATTGAATTTAGTCTCAGTCCTGACGAGTTGATTGATTTCTTAGGTAAAAGCGCCAGCCGTTTATTTTCTGCCGTCTTAGACGAGGGCGCTTGGCGATTAACCAATAACGCGATTTTAGGTGCGAGTTCTGCTTTAGAATTGGAGTCAGCTCGCCAAGATTTACAAAGTTATGGCATTAGTTTACACCCTGCTCTCGAAGCCAGTTTACACTTTATTCTGGGGCGACAGGAATATGCTAGCAACTGCATTGATGCCGCCCTGGAACTATATCAGCAAAGCTTGAATTTTTGGCAGAATGAAGTACTAACAATGAACGGTGAAGGGGAATTACTGGTTTCATCTTTCCACCTTCCGCATCCCTCTTTATTAGAAGGTGTTTTACTGTTTCATATCGGGTTATGCTATCACCGCCACGCGGAACAGCAACGAACTGGCAACGTCTCTTATTGGACAGAAGCCAAAAATCACCTCCAGCGGTGTATTAATATTTTCGATCGTGCTGGGCGGCAAGACTTAGTTGCTGAGTTTATTAATCAACTTGGTGAGGTATTACAGCATTTAGAAGATTGGGATAGCCTCTGGGATTTGGCTGTTAAATCTAGGAAATTGCATCAAGATATTGGGGAACCAGCACAAGTGAATTTAGCTCAAGATTACGGCTTTCTCGCTGCTGTTGCCCTAGAGCGGAAAGAATGGGAAAATGCCAAAGAATGGGCGGCAATTGCTCTAGAAATTTTGCCGGCAACAGTTGCGAAAGAAACGGAACACGAGACGCGGGTAAAATCTCAGTACAAAAGTTTGTACCTGTTAATTTTAGCAATGGCTGAGAATGAATTAGGTGAGAAAGCTCTGGCTATACACCACTTAGAAATTGCTTGCCGGGAAAGCTTGCCTGTTTACGATCCGCAATTATATCTCCGGCTTTTAGAAATGCGGAGAGAATTATATTTTCAAGAGGGATACTATCTCGAAGCTTTCAAAATTAAGCAAGAATATCGCGCAATTGAACATACATATCGGTTCCGCGCATTTATTGGTGCTGGGAGATTACAGCCCCATCAAGAAGCTATTAATCCTGCAATGGAAACGACTGCACCTGCTGCGACCATTGCTGATGAAATTACCGCTTCCGGTCGGGAAAGGGATCTCAATCGCTTGATAGAGCGAATGAGCAGCACGCAACACAAATTGACAGTTATTTACGGTCAATCGGGAGTGGGAAAAAGTTCGATTGTGAGAGCAGGATTAGTCCCTGCTCTTAAACAAAAAGCAATTGATTCTCGTAGTGTTTTACCATCGGTGCTGCAAGTTTACAATGACTGGCGGCGGGAATTAAGGAAGCAGTTATCGATTGGCAAAAGCGAAATCACTGGGCAGCCAATTGAAGAATTTGCGCTGGAATTGACCCCTAGTAACGATACGAGATCTACTATAGATGCAGAGTATAAAACAGAGGAATCCAACTCTAATTCTCACCTCGAATCTGTAGTAATAAATGGTGGTGCTGTTCGGTCGGTAGAGGAAGCAGCAGCAGAAAATGCAAAAATTATTGAATTACTGCGTAAGAATGCAGAGCAAAAGAATTTGCTTACAGTATTAATTTTCGATCAATTTGAAGAGTTTTTCTTTCTGTGGAAAGAAGCCGCAAAAAGACAGGAGTTTTTTGAATTTTTAAGGTTATGTTTGAATATTCCGTTTGTAAAAGTCATATTGTCAGTGCGGGAAGATTATTTACATTATTTGCTGGAGTTCAGTCGCCCAAGAAATCTGATAAATGCGTTTGATAATGATATTATGGGGGACATTCTTAGTAAAGATATCCTCTTCTATTTAGGGAATTTTTCCCCAGCAGATGCTCGCGCTGTGATTAAAAAATTAACTGAACGCTCCCAGTTTTACTTAGAACCAGCACTGATTGATGAGTTAGTAAAACACTTAGCTCAAGATTCGGGGGAAGTGCGACCAATTGAGCTGCAAGTTGTCGGCGCACAACTACAAGAAGAGGAGATTACAACATTAGCTCAATATCAACAATTAGGTGCTAATCCCAAACAAAAATTAGTCGAGCAATTTTTAGAAGAAGTGGTCAAAGACTGTGGGCCGGAAAATGAACGAGCAGTGCGGCGAGTTTTGTACTTGCTAACGGATGAAAATGATACCCGCCCTCTAAAAACTCGCGCCGAATTAGCTACAGATTTAGCAACATTTGAAGAAACAGATAAATTAGATTTAGTTTTAGAACTGTTAGTAAAATCGGGGCTAGCATTTCGGTGGACTGAAGTACCAGTAGAGCTTTACCAGCTAATTCATGACTATTTAGTTGCTTTCATCCGTCAGCAGGAGGAATTGGATAGGCAGACTGAATTTGCGGAGTTGCAAAAGCAAAATAAATTAAACCGAGATCAAATCGAGAAATTCCGCAGAGAGAAAGAATTAGCAGAAGCAAAAGACAAACAGCGAGAAGCAGAAGAAAAACTTCAGAGGAATCAGAGAAAACAACAATTTTGGATAGGATTTATTACTGTAGTTGCAGGTGCAATTGTTCTGGGCGCGTTTACCTTGTCTGCATCTATCCAAGCTGAACAAGCAAAAAAAGCAAAACAACAAGCTGAAATTGCTCGTATTGATGGGTTAATTTCGGGGTCGGAAGTTCTCTTACTCTCAAGTAAAAACGATCCGTTGGGGGTATTACTAGCTAGTGTCAAATTAGGCAAAGAATCTGAAAAAACTGAAATGTCAATCGAAACTAAAAATCAATTGGCAGAAAGGCTTAGGCAAGTTGTCTCTGGCTTACAAGAACGCAATAGTTTTGAGGGGCATGGTAAAGGGATCTCTGGGGTAAGTTTCAGTCCTGATGGTAACACAATCGCCTCCGCAAGTGCGGATCATACTGTGAGGATTTGGAACAAGGATGGGAAAGCTATTGGTATGCCACTTCAGCACAACGATAGTTTATTTGCAGTAAGTTTTAGCCCCGATGGCAAAACGATTGCGACTACATCTGCTGATAAAATTGCGAAATTGTGGCGGGTTGAAGATGGATCGGCGATCGCAACTTTCAGGGGTCACGATGAACCTGTAACTAGCGTCAGTTTTAGTCCCGACGGTCAAACTATTGCCACCGCTAGTTACGACAGAACAGTAAAACTCTGGACTAAAGGCGGTATTCTGCTAAGAACCTTAATAGGTCATAAAGATTGGGTGTTGGGGGTGAGTTTCAGTCCCGACGGGAAAACGATCGCCTCCGCTAGTAAAGACGGTACAGTGAAACTCTGGAACCTAGACGGTAAAGAGATCAAAACCCTCAAAGGACATACCAGTTGGGTCTACAGCCTCAGTTTCAGCCCCGATCGCAAAACAATTGCTACGGCTTCGGCAGACAACACGATCAAACTCTGGAACCTAGACGGTAAAGAACTTAAAACTCTCAAAGGACATAACGATCACGTTGTGAGTGTCAGTTTCAGTAACGACGGCGAAACGATCGCTTCTGGCAGTGCAGACGATACAATCAAAATTTGGAACGCCTACACTGGCGAATTACTGAACACTCTCAGAGGACATCAAGACGACGTGCGATCGGTAAGTTTCAGCCGCGACGGCACAATCGCCTCTGGTAGTTACGATAAAACTATAAAAATCTGGCAGCCTGATAGCACTCCTTTAAGCAAAATTCTCGCCGGACATAGCGATTGGATTTATAGCATTAGTTTCAGTCCCGATGGCAAGATTATTGCTTCTGGAAGTGCCGACAAAACTGTAAAAATCTGGCGTACTGATGGGAGTTTAGTAAAAACTGTCTTTAGCAATCAAGGTTCCGTTGGTGCCGTTAGTTTCTCGCCTAAAGGAGATATCTTAGCAACCGCAGGCGAAAATAAAACTGTCAAACTCTGGAACCTGGAAGGCAAGGAACTCAAAACTCTAAAAGGCCATGACGGAGAAGTTTTTAGCGTTAGTTTTAACCCTGAAGGGAGTGTAGTAGCAACTGCTAGCGATGATAAGACTGTTAAACTTTGGAACCGTGATGGTAAACTACTTAAAACCCTCAATCATCAAGAGAGTGTTAATAGCGTCAGTTTTAGTCCCAATGGCAAAATTATTGCTTCAGCAAGTGAAGATAAAACGGTAAAACTTTGGCGGTTTAACGGCAAGGATACGAGTTTGCTACAAACTCTAAAACACGGCGACAGTGTTAACAGCGTCAGCTTCAGTCCCCAAGGCGATATTATTGCCTCTGCCAGCAACGATAAAACTCTAAAACTTTGGAATCTTGACGGGAGATTGCGACAAACTCTTAATAGTAGCGATCGCGTTATTGGTGCCAGCTTCAGCCCCGATGGAAAACTAATTGCCTTAGCGAATGCTGATAATACTATTACTTTGTGGAAATTTGTGGGAACGAATGCCACATTGCTTAAAACTATCCAGCACACTGCTAGAGTGATTAGTTTGGGTTTCAGTCCAAATAGTAAAATATTGGCTTTTGGAGGTCGAGATAAAACAGTAACTTTGTTACCAGTAGATAATTTGAATCTAGGCAGCATTGTCGCTCGCGGCTGCGATTGGATGCAAGATTATTTGATGTACAATCCGATGGTTAGTAACAGCGATCGCAATCTTTGTCAAACAAAGAATACAGGATCGCAACCCTGAGATCGTTAAGTTAGCTTTAACAGTTAACAGTTAACAAATTTCAAATAATATCCTTACGTTTCTGCACAAAGAAAATCAGAGCAAACATAATCAGCATTTGTAAGACTAAAATGCCCCAATATAGAGTTACATTCACTTTGAACATTTTACCATATTTATTGTAAAAATTCTCAATCAATGCTTCTCCACCCTTGATAGTTCCCTCATATTTCCCCTTCCATTCGCTGTAATCTTTTTGCCAAGTGTCAATTTGTGATTTATATTTATCAACCTTTTGTTCGTAGCTATCTAACTCGCGGGGGTCACTCGGCGCTTTACCTGGATCTTCGGGCTTTGCTGGTTCAATCCTATCTATAACAGCGTCATATTTGCTCTTAATTCCGGGAAATTGGCACTGCTTGTAAAGGTTTTCTCCCAAACACTGACACTGCTGCTTTTTTTGCTCTTGGGTTAACTTATTGCGCTCACTTTCTGGCAATTCCCAGCAGGAATCCTCAGCCACATTCCGCCCTAAACTTGTTAGCGTTACTAAGGATTCAAAAGACCATTTTGTAATTGTCACCTGGTTAACAATGCGACCTGGTGCTCCCAAGGCATCTATAGATAACATTCCGCCGCCAAAGGTAATTTGGGGAACTAAAAAGATAATTGTTAACAAAGGTGCGATATTCTGATTAGGTGAAATAGCCGAAACTAAAAGCCCCATCATCATACCGGCAATGGTAGCAAGAACTAGGGTCAAATACATTGCGCCTAACACTTCATTGCCACCGGGAATATCTACGGCTAGTTTTTTAAATAGTAAGAAAATCCCCGATTGATACAAAGCTAAAAGTATGCCTACCCAAACTTTTGATAAAATATAGGGAATAATTTGCAGACCGATCATCCGTTCGCGTAGATAGATATCTATTTCTTTGACAATTTCCCGCATTGTGCCTAAACTGCCGACCATGACAGCGATTAAAGCGGTGACAAATAGCATCGTAATTGCCTGGCCTGCGTCCCCTTTTTCTACGTCAAATATGCCCCGTTTCCAGGTGACAAAATCTAGTAAGCCTAAAATCGGCGCGATCGCCAGCATCAAAAATAAACCTGCTTTATCCTGAAGCAGGATAGCAATATTGCGCTGCGACAAAATCCCAAATTCCCTTACCGCCGCTACTCGCCTACCTCTATTTGGTGGCTGTTGCTTAGCGGGGCGTTGCTGGGGTGGGGCGGGTGATGGGGTGGGTAATGTCCGCTGGCGATCGCGCACGTATTTTTGATATTGTGGTGAACTGAGATAGCGTTCCTGCCAATATTCCGGCGAGTTTTCGTGTTCGACTTTGCGGTAAATTTCATTGAATTTCTGCACCCCAAAGTATTGAGGCGCTTCGTTTGGCGGCCCGAAGTAAGCGACTTTGCCACCCTTGGCCATAAATACTACTAAGTCGCACAGAATAACGTTCTCAGTCGCATGAGTGATCAGCAAAATTGTGCGACCAGAATCGGCCAGCTTTCGCAATAATTGCATGATCTCGCTTTCTGTGCCGGGGTCGAGTCCTGATGTGGCTTCATCTAGGAAAAATAAGCTGGGTTTTGTGAGGAGTTCTACGCCCATTGAAACTCGTTTAAGTTGGCCGCCGCTAAGGGCTTTAACTTGTACGTCTTCACGACCAATTAAGTTTAAATCTTTAATGACTTCGCCGATTCTTTTTTTTCGTTCGGCTTTAGTTGTATCAGCAGGCATCCGCAATTTTGCAGCGTAATCAAGGGCTTGATATACTGTTAATTCGGTGTGAATAATGTCTTTTTGGGGGACATAACCGAGGTCGTTGCGGTAGGCGTTGAAATTTTTGTAGAGGTTAACGCCATTAATTAAAACTTCGCCGCTGGTAGCGGGCCGAAAGCCGTTGAGGGCATCAAGAAGAGTAGATTTGCCGCCGCCGCTAACTCCCGCGATGACGATGAATTCGCGGGCGTGAATTGTCAGGGAGATTTCATCTAAGATTTTGATGCCTTTGCCGACGATTTTTGTTAAGTTGACGGCATCGAGGCGCAGGTTGCCTTCTTCGCTATAACCGACAAGAGTTTCGTCGATATTTAAAACAAAGCGGTAGGGGCCGATGCGGATGTTATCGTTTACTTTGAGGATGCGATCGCCCAAAATTTCCTTACCATTGACGTAAGTGCCGTTGGTGGAAGTCAAATCTTTAACTACAACTGAACCGTTGCGCCGTTCGATGCGGGCGTGAAAGCGCGATACCGTTGGATGGTTGATGGGGATATCGTTTTGGGCATCGCGCCCGATGGTGAAGGCATTTCTCCCCTGCAAGTCTAAGTGGGCGGTAAAGACTGTTTGTTCTCCCGTTTTCGCGGCAACTGTAGCTGCTGTTACTTGGTTAGCAGCTACAGGTATTGGGGCAATGTGGGCAGCCATTTTGAAGCGCAATTCAATGCCGCCAATGCGGATAGTGTCGCCGTCTGCGAGAGGGTGAGGTTTACTGGGTTTGAGTTGGACGTTGTTGAGGCGGAGGCCGTCAGTGCTGTTGAGGTCGGTGAGGAGGTAGCGATCGCCTTGCCAGACTATTTGGGCGTGATGGCGCGAAATCAAGGGCTCGTTGAGGATCAGATGATTGTCAGTAGCGCGGCCTATGGTAATTACATCGCTGTTAAATGAGAATTTCGATATTGGATCGCTGCCTTTGCGGATTTCAATATAGGCGGGAGATGCGGGCATAGGACTTTTTCTAGCAGTGCCAAGATATTTATCTCACATTTTGGGCGGTTTATGTCAAATGTTTTGGCAAAGCTATTTCTGTTTACCATCAAGTTAAGTTACACTTCAATTTGATCGTATATTCGTTAATTATGTCATCATCTGAAGATTACCTATTTAATGATCCGATTTTTAACATATTGTTTCATAACTGGATTGAGACTAAAAAATGTGGTTTTACCCTGTTCTTCTGCATCCAGGAATAACCGCATTCCCAATGATTGCATGGCATTTAATAAGTCTGAGGTCGATAACTGTACTGTCTTGATAATTTGCGGTAAAGCAACGGGTTCCTTTTCCTCAGCCAACTGAATCATTATTGCCATTTCCGCCTGCGTTAGACGCTGGAATTGTTGGTCTAATTGTGCTTGCAGAGATTCGCTTAAGATCGCAGTGTCGCATTGCAAAAACTCGGAGACGCTACCACTAAATAAGTCGTGTATGATGGTGGTGGTTAACTCTAACCAGAGAGGATTGCCTTGATAAGTATTAATCAAAGTTTCCCAATCATCATCATCTGATAATTTCTGCTGTTTGAGAATTTCTTTGGCGGCGGTTCCTAAGCTACCCAAGACTAAGGATTGTACGTAGTTATTTACTCTTTCTAATTTAGCAATTTCTCTCGATTTTTCCCAACTAATTAAGATTAAGCAACTGGGGTGACAAACTTCGGCGATTAGTTTAAAAAATTGCTGATAATCTTCATATCCAGTTTTATATTGTCCCGCTAGTTGTCCGGTGCTAAAAAGCATCTGTACGTCGTCGAGGATAATCAGACAGCGATACTTTCGGAGGTTGTCGAGGAGTTGGGAAATTTGGGTTTCGATGTTGTGGGGGATGTCGGTTTTGTCGGAGAAGATTTGCAGCAGATTGGTGAGTGTTGTATTGAGGGTGGGGGAAAAGCGAAGACTGCGATAAATTACGTAATCAAAGTTAGTTTTGATTTGTTCTATGAGTCGGAGTGCGAGGGTGGTTTTGCCTATTCCGCTGATTCCCAGAAGTGCGATCAGGCGAGATTTATCTTGTAATATCCAGGTTTCGAGGGTGGAGAGTTGGGGAGTGCGATCGTAGAAGTTGAAGATTTCGGGTGTGTCGCCTAAGTCGATTTGGGGTTGATTTGGGGTTTGTTGGGGGTTTTGGGTGACTTGTGGAGATTGCGAAGTTTGCGGACAGATGTTGACGTTATTAATTGCTACATGACCCTGACCAGATGAAAAATTGTAAATTTTGCCACTGTCTAATATTACGCGAAAATTTCTTTTAGTAATATCTTCTCCCAATCCCTCTGAAAGTATTTTCCACAAGCCCGACCCGACATCTCTAACATGACCCTCACTGGAGTGAGTTGCTTCAGCAATTTTCGCGTAGGTCTGATCTTGTAAAGTACCTCGGAGTATTGCTTCTTGCAGATAGTCTATGTTCTCTCCTGTCTTGGCGAAGATTAGTTCGTCCGCGAGTTTTAAGACTTCTGCGATGTCCATAGGTCAGAGACAGGGTGGAATTTTCCCTATTGTATCCGATCTTTCCTACATTTCCGACATTTTTACCTACATTTCCGAGCTATTTGTCTGCGGAAAGTCCAGACATTACCTGATTCATCATTGTACTACACTGAGCTTTAGGTGAGTAAAGGAAACGCCTGATATGGGAAAAAGAAATGAAGTTGGTGGCCCTGTGTGCGATCACTGCGGAAGTACCAAAATGGGATTTGTCAGTTCAAGAGTGATCACTAAATATACGGAGCGTGTAACTTACGTATGTTATGAGTGCAAAAAAGAAACTTACATAGATACTGATGCACCCCCATAAAACTTTGATTGAGTGACAGTGTAAACCATAGTATTTAGGCAGGATAGAAAATGGGAACACCAAGAGGCTGGTCATATTTTGGGACTGTTGATGGTGTTGATTGGGAGAAAAAACAGGTCAGAAATGATTACATTATGGCTAGACCAGTTGGAACAACACCAGATTCTAAAAATCCAGACGATCCACATATTCGTGTAGACATAGATGCTAGTGGCAATCCAATTTGGTCTACCTTTCACAGTAATTTTAATGGATATTTTGGAATGGGAGAAGTAGTGAGAACTGCTATTACCCTAGCACTGAGTAAGTAGACATAAAAAAAATATAAAGCAGGAATTAAATCATGGCTAATGAAAAACCACCAGACATAAGAGATCCCAATGCTTTTGAAGCCAAAGATGGAAAACCCTGTACGTCATGTGGCGGAACAGGAATAATAAAGCCAAAAGGTGCCGTTAGAGAGGCAGTGTGCCAAAAATGTCAAGGCAAAGGCTGGACTAGATGAGTCGCTAATGACACATATATGGAAGGATTGATTGATAAAAGTTGCGCTCTCTTGAACCTACTATGCGGTAGTGGAAAGGATGGGAGAAGGTGCAGGGAGCGATCGCAGTTTATCACCCAAATCTAGGTCAAGTCTGACTGATGACTAACAATTTTTGAAATCGAAAAGGAGCTTTTTTTATATGAGTCAAAATCGTATGCCAGATGCTAGCGATCCTTACAAGCTACAAGAATGGGCAAACCAACAGCGAGAGAATAACAGCGATTCAAGTTCTAGTGCAGATGAAAACCTTGTCAAATATATTGCCAAAGGTGTTGCTAACGAATTTGGCGCTATTGGTGCGGGTGTCGCTAGTGAACTGGGGCGAATTGCTTTAGGAGTTGTTACCCTTGGACTTTCTGAAGAATCAAAAGATAAAGATTGATTAACATCAGTAGCGATCGCCAACATTTACAAGAAAGGTTAAAGGTTAGGCGATCGCTCTCTCGAATCTAGTAGGAACTATTAGGTGGTAAAAATGAGTACGAATACAACAACTCGATTTCAACAAAGGTATTTAGTTGTTTGGATGGTAGTAGGTGCAGTATTCTCACTATTAGCAACTGTTTTTATTTTCATAGACGGAACCAGCTCCGGTCAAAGTTCCAAGCTGAGTTGGAATGAAATAATAATGTATCTTTTAGCTGCCCCTGTATCAGGTACTATTATAGGGCCAGTATGGGGTAGTTTTGGAATGTTATTTGAAGCATCGACTAGATACAATTGGAAATTTGGAGAAATCGAGCATTATGCTTGGGTTTGGTATATTTACCCTTTATATACTATATTTGACATAATATGGAGCATGACTGTTGGGTTTTTGATTTATATGGTAAAAAGTCTATTATTTAGGTAATTTATTAATCAGGATGGGAGAGGGTTTAGGCGGCGGTCGCTTAATTAAATTTCCTACTTTCATCGTTATTAAAATACGCTATTAAATACTCTAAGTTTGTACAATTATCCCCTAAATTACAATGCCTCAACCCCAAACCTGGAAGTGTATACAAACACTTAAGCACAAAGACCTGGTATATCATCTTGTCTTTAGTTCAGATGGACAAAGCATCGCCAGTGTCTATAGAAGACGTAATCCAAAATCAATATCTCTGTGGTCAATACGGACAGGAGAGTGCAAAAAAATCTTCACGGACGAGGACGACACTAACTCAATAGGAGACATCGCTCTCAGTCCTGACGGACAAACCATTATCACTAATGGCAAGGAAACTGGGCAAATTAAGCTATGGTCGGTGCAGAAGGGGCAAAAAAGAGAGGAAGCTTCTGGACATTCTAAAGGTGTTACATCTTATGTATTTAGTCCAGATGGACAAACCCTTGCCAGCGTTGGTAAAGACGGAATAATCAAGTTGTGGTCGGTGCAGGTAGAAGGGTTTATTTTGTGGTCAGCAACGAAACTACAGTTAAGAAAAACCCTCACAGGACACTCTGATGAAGTTAAATATATTGTATTTAGCCCTGATGGACAAACTCTTGCAAGTGGAAGTACGGACAAGTCAATCAAAATCTGGTCTGTACAGACAGGTCAAATACTACAAAATATCACTGCTGCCGACTATTCCGGTGGTTTGGGCAGTCAAAAATCCCTCGCCTTTAGCCCTGATAGAGAAACTCTTATTAGTGTCAACAGTAGCCCTAGTAACCGTTCGGATTCGATCAACTTGTGTATAAAGTGGTGGTCAGTGCGGACAGGATCTCTGCTACAAACTATCCCCTTTTCAGTGCGAGCAAGTATTTGGTCTATTGCCTTATGTCCCGATGGAGAAATCCTTGCTCTTGGTACTCTTGAACCCACTAATACAATCAAACTTTTGTCAGTGAGGACAGGACAGGAAATTCAAAACCTTATGGGTCATTCTAGTACGGTTTCGACTGTTGCGTTTAGCCCGGATGGACAAACCCTTGCCAGTGGCAGTGGGGACAAGACAATCAAAATTTGGCGGCGGAATTGACGCAGCCGGGTAGGGTGCTTTATCAGCCCTAGCATCGCTAACTATGTGAAGAGGCAACCAGTCATCAAGAGCTTTTTAAGACAGCAGTTAGAGCGTTTAGCTGAGTGGATGCGTGACCAAGGAATTAAAAGTTAGTAGTAGAGTTTTAAAAGGAACTATCTAAGAAGCAGGGAGGAAAACCGATCGCGCCTCTCTTCTCCAACGTGCGATCGCCCATCTTTCTTAAGCCTCAAAGGGGTTAATCAACGTGAGTTCAGCAATCCATCGAAAATCGTTTATATTTCTTGTCACTAAAGCTCTGCCATACACTAAAGCTGTTGCCCCAATAATAGCATCCCCAAGCGTCATTCTCCTCATCTGTCGCAACGCCACTGCTCGATCGAGTACAGCGTTAGAAATCGGTAAAACTTCCACAACACCAAAAAATTCCTCAAAGTACACTCTATAATCTTCAGTTAGCCGATGATAACCCAGCACTTCAACGTAACTTACTGCCGACACAACTATGTCATGTTCGCCAATAAACTGCCTAACTTGCGCGTGTTCTGGTTGAGAAGCGTAGATAATAACATTACTATCAAGTAGCATTATTCATCCCTACCTGGAAGCGAACGATCTTGACGCAATTCTCGCTGCCATTCCACCGGATCGTTAATATCAGCATAGACATTACTTGCTGCAATTTTTTCCAATATTTCAACTGTTCTTTGGCGGCGAAACTCAGCCTCCATCTGTAGCACTTGAGATTGATACTCTGGATCTTGTGCCATTTCAATTAGTGCTGCATCAATTTCCGATTGTTTACCCTGAGTTTGGGTTGTTACCCGATCGCGAACCAATACTGACAATACTTCTAAAAGTTGCTGTTGCTCTTCAAGAGTGAGATTTTGAGCCTGACTCAGTACATCGCTATAAGTAGACATAGGCTTTATGTTGAGATTTTTGACTCTTGTTACTATTATATGGCAATTTCTGGTTATGATTTCTGAAATTTTGCTCTCGCGATCGCCCCTAATTTCTGATTGAGTTGATCGCTATTGATTATCCCCCAAATCGCGCTGATTTAATAGAATATCAAGCATCCGTCTTGTCTCAATTCTCAAACCCACAATTTCTTCTTGCTGGCGATCCATCCTTTGAAATAGCTGTTCCCGTTCTTCCCTTGCCTCTGCTGCCACATTCGCTAACGCTTGAATCACACGAGCATTACTCTCTACCATGTTAGCTAATCGATCTAGTCTATCATCATCCCACCGCTCTGTACTCATATATCTTTCTCCTTTAAAAATAATTAAAGATGCCTCTTGAATTATGCCAAATGGTCTAAAACTTTGCTACTGCGCTCGCGATCGCCCCTCTTTCTTAAGCCTCAAATGGGTTAATCAATCTAAGTTCAGCAATCCATCGAAAATCGTTTATATTTCTTGTCACTAAAGTTCTGCCATACACCAAACAACACCAAATTAATTAACTCTCTATGTAAGCGGTTTTCTAAACCGATGTCCATCAGGTTCTACAACCACAAATGCCCCTTTTAGTTCGACTTCAGAGTAATTTTCTATAACTATTGCTAGTTGATTGTGAACTTCATTCACCTTTTTAGGTAAGACTCGAAGGTAAATTACCCCTGTTCCGATCGCCCTTACAAAAACAAGATTTCCGTAATCTCTGTCTCGCGTAACAAGGATGCGATTTTCTGCTTGTGCTACTCTCAGTATTTCTTCATCACTTGCTTGGGCTAAACCCATTTGAGCGACAATAATTACATCATGTCCTGCATCAATCAAAAACTTTGTGGTAACAGCGTACACATCTTGATCTATCAGAAATTTCATAATTTAAGCTAATGCCAAATGCACATCTTCAGCCGCCACCAGTGCGATCGCATACTGTAGGCAGGCTCTAATATCCTCTACTTGCAAATCGGGATAGTAGTCTCGGATAATTTCTGCAAAAGAAAGTCCTTCATTTAGTAATTCGAGAACGCTCTGTACAGTAATGCGCGTACCGACTATGCAAGGCTTACCGAAGTGAATTTGAGGATTGACGGAGATTCTGTTCATTTTCACTACAGAGCTATTATGTCCTTTCTATTTTAAGTCATCAGCTAGGCGATCGCAACTTGTCTTTTTTCACGCTTCTGGGCGATCGCCATATATTCATTATTCACCTATCAACTCATCGTATTCTATCTGCCTACCAATCCCAAACCAGTCCAGGTACTTGACAAAACCCCATCTATAAGCAATAATGGTAGATTGTCTGTCCAAACCCTGCTCGGATCAGGTTGAGACATTCCCAAAGCTGACAAAGCACCGCAAAACAGATTGATTTCAACCTGTAGGCTTCGGCAAAATACTTGTCAGCTACCTGTACGGCAACCCAAATTACAACCAGAATGACTTACGCAATTATTGAAACAGGCGGCAAACAACTGCGAGTAGAGCCCGGCCGCTTCTACGACATCGAACTGCTTCACGTCGAAGCCGAAGCTACAGTCACTATTGACAAAGTATTTCTAGTTCAGCATGGAGATGACGTTCACATCGGCCAGCCATTGGTTGAAGGTGCGACAGTAGAAGGCACTGTGATGCGGCACTTCCGGGGTCGCAAGGTCATCGTCTATAAGATGCGGCCCAAAAAGAAAACTCGCAAGAAAAAGGGCCACCGCCAAGAAATTACTCGCTTGATGATTGATTCTATCAGTCTTAAAGGAGATGCGATCGCGAAAAGAGAAGAGACGGCCCCAATCGTCGAAACTCCTTCAAAATAGAAAATAACAATTAAAGTTGAGGACATTATGGCCCATAAGAAAGGTACAGGTAGTACACGCAACGGTCGCGACTCTAATTCTCAGCGCTTAGGTGTTAAGCGTTTTGGCGGCCAAGTTGTTAAAGCTGGCAACATTCTAGTCCGTCAACGCGGCACAAAGTTCCACCCCGGTAACAATGTCGGTATCGGCAAAGATGATACTTTGTTCGCCCTTGTTGATGGCGTAGTGACTTTTGAGAGAAAGGGTAAAACTCGCAAGAAAGTCAGTGTTTATGGCAAGCCCGTAGTTGAAGCCGAACCCGTAGCGGTTTCGGCATAGTCAAAGGCTAAATTGAGAAAGCCGATTTCTTAACGGAATCGGCTTTCTCGATTATTTAGGACTTACGCACGTTTCACGTAACGCCGCCCTCTGGGCGGTTCATTTACCGCCCAGAGGGCGGCGTTACAGCTACTTTTGATAGAAGTCCTCAGAAATTTACTTAAGCGTTGTGCTTTGGTGGAAACCATAAGTTCTAGACTTAGCAATAGGGCAACCATTATCAGCCCAAAAGTCTAACTGACTCAACACTTAAAAAAATCATGTTTCCAACACATCGCCCTCGCCGCCTTCGCCAAAATCCCCAACTGCGTAGGATGGTACGCGAAACAGTCTTGACTACTAACGATTTAATATATCCTCTGTTTGCCGTGCCAGGGGAAGCTGTTGCCACAGAAGTTAAATCTATGCCGGGAGTCTACCAGCTATCGGTAGACAAAATTGTAGAAGAAGCCAAAGAAGTTTACGACCTCGGTATTCCCGCAATTATCTTATTTGGCATTCCTGAAGATAAGGATACAGAAGCTACGGGCGCGTGGCATGACTGCGGAATTGTACAAAAAGCTACCGCAGCAGTTAAAAAAGCCGTACCCGACCTCGTGGTTATTGTCGATACTTGTTTGTGCGAATATACCAGTCACGGTCACTGCGGCTATCTGCAAGTCGGAGATTTAACTGGTCGGGTTTTGAACGATCCCACACTGGAGTTACTAAAGAAAACTGCGATCGCTCAAGCTCAAGCTGGTGCTGATATTATCGCACCTTCGGGGATGATGGACGGTTTTGTGCAGGCAATTCGGGAAGGTCTAGACGGCGCTGGATTTGAGGATATCCCGATTCTCTCTTATGCAGCTAAATATGCCTCAGCTTATTATGGCCCATTCCGGGATGCTGCTGATTCAACTCCGCAATTTGGCGATCGCCGTACTTACCAAATGGACTCAGGAAATGGTCGCGAAGCCCTCAAGGAAATTGCCCTTGACATCGCTGAAGGCGCTGATATGCTAATGGTTAAGCCAGCTTTGGCTTACATGGACATCATCTGGCGAGTCAAGGAAGCCACTAATTTACCAGTTGCAGCCTACAACGTTTCTGGCGAATATGCGATGGTAAAAGCCGCCGCCCTCAATGGTTGGATTGATGAACAAAAAGTCGTAATGGAAACCCTCACAGGGTTTAAACGCGCTGGTGCTGACTTGATTTTAACCTATCATGCCAAAGATGCAGCCCGTTGGCTTTAAGCCCGCAAGCGGTTTTGAACTGTAAGTTTTGTAGGGTGGGTAATCCTCACCCTGCTGCTGTTTTTAAGAGATTTAGATAGTCGAAAATGTCATAAATCCATAACAAAAAAACTGAGATTTTTGTCAAAATGTATTGATAATTACCGAATAGATGGATAAGATATGAAAAGTAATAAGTAGGTGGATATAAAAAACAGTAGATGTTTTGTAGAGGCGGGTTTAGCCAGAGACTATACTATCAGGCACTTTTCCAGATAAAAACCCGTCATCTACTACGTTTACTCTCAGATTTGTTGTCGGCATTATTAACAAAAAATGGGCTGCTAAAGCGCGAATCGTTTAAAGCCGTCAGCAGACAAATACACCAATTTCAGATAGTTTAAACCCAACTTGAAGGCAAATTGAGAATGAACTCAACCACGAGAGATTACCGCAACATCCAATTTTGTATCGGTTCTGAGCAGGTAGACCTACATCAATTAAAAGGGTTGTTTAAAGGAGCAGCTTTTTGGGCAAGGGAGCGATCGCTAGAGGATTTAGAAACCGCGATCCGGTTCAGCGAACCAGTAGTTAGTGTTTGGGATGGCGATCGCATGATCGGGTTCGCTCGCGCCACATCAGACGGTATCTACCGCGCCACAATTTGGGATGTAGTCATTAATCCTGACTATCAAGGCGGTGGACTTGGCCGCAAGTTAGTACAGACAGTTTTAAGCCATCCTCGGATGTGTCGAGTCGAGCGAGTTTACCTGATGACAACCTACAAACAGAGTTTCTACGAGCGCATCGGTTTCCAGTGCAATGCAAGTACCACAATGGTGCTGGAAAATCAACCCATAGATGCGAATATGGTACTCGAAAATCAACCCATAGATGCGAACGTAGAAGTGACGTTTCCTCCTGTTAAGCTGACTGTATGAGCCTAGCTTTTAAGATTTTTAATAGAGTATAAAAAGAGGTGCGATTGTACCTCTTTTTTATCATCTATAGCTATCCGTAGCGCCGCCATCCTAGCGGTTAAGTCACCGCCAAGATAGCGCGTAAATAATGCCTAAGTCCTCATCTATTTAAGCAGTAAAATACTTTGCTGCTGGGTGATAGGTGATGATGGCAGTTGTCGATTGTTCGGGATAAAGCTGTTCGCTTTCGTCCATGTAAAGGTTTATGCGATCGCTTCCTAACAACTCCAATTGTTTATACTGATCCGACATCTCAGGACAAGCAGGATAACCAAAACTATACCGCGAACCGCGATATCTTTGGGCTAACATATCCCTAATATTATCTGGTTCCTCACTCCCAAAACCTAACTCGCGGCGAATTCGCGCATGAGTCCATTCAGCTATTGCTTCTGCCGTCTGTACCGCTAACCCATGAAAATACAGATAATCAGTATATTGATTATCAGCAAATAGCTTTTGTGCGAACTCCGTAGCACTGTTCCCAACCGTCACCGCCTGCATCGGAAATACATCCATTTTTCCCGATTCTTTGGGTGCAAAAAAGTCAGCAATACACAATCGTCGTCCCGACTTTTGGCGAGGGAAAGTAAAGGTTGTAATAACACCCCCTTCGCGGGCC
>NZ_JAQMUA010000186.1:0-14254 GCF_028330895.1 Kamptonema animale CS-326
AACAACTAACAACTAACAACCAACAATTAACAAATACCAATTATGCTGCGTAAGTTAACAATTTTTTTAATGGCTGTGAGCTTATGTTTGACTACTATAGGCTGCGGTTCTTCTACTCCAACGCGCAATGCGAATCAGAACGTTAATGCTACTGCCTCACCCAATGCTAATCGAAATGGTAATTCGGCGATCAATCGCTTAGCTCAGGGTCAATATCCTGTACAGCAAGCTACCTACAATGATGCGGATGGAGAATATACCTTAATGTTGCTCAATACGCCGGCTGGAAGTTCTTCTGTTTATCGGACAACAGATTTACAAATGGCTCGGCTAAGTGATGAAGAAATTAGTGGCGGTAAGAAAAGTTATCTCAGTATAGAGGGCAATCAGCCGAGTTTGCACTTGACAGAAGACTTCAAAATTGAATACGTCCATAATGTCACTGAAACTGTAAGTAATCCTCAAACGGGTCAGACTGAAACTGTTGTAGTTAGGCAACAATCTAATTTCTGGGCCCCGTTTGCAGGAGCGCTAGCGGGTCAAGCTTTAGGTAGCTTATTATTTACTCCCCGCTACTATGTTCCTCCTGTTTATCAGCCAGGGGGAATTATGACAGGATACGGCGGTTATGGTAATAGCTATCGGGAAGCTGTTCAGGGATACCAAACTCGCTACCAAGCGCCGCCTCCAGCAGTCAAAAACCGCCAAACTTTGCGGACAACTGGAGGGTTGCGATCGCCTTCAGTCAATAGACCAGTTACTCGACCATCTTCGCCAGATAGAACTCGTTCTACAGGTTCCGGTTACGGCGGTAGTAATTTACGGCGATCGCCTTCTGCACGTCCTAGCCAAAACAGGCGACAACCGAGTTTTGGTAGCGGTGGGCGATCGCGTCCCGTAGCTCCTTCACGGCGCGGTGGTTTCGGTAGTAGACGACGCTAAAGGAGATGGGGCGATCGCACCGCGTGCCCCTGAATAACAGGGAGTTGGGAACATTCATTGGTGTCAACTTAAGCTGAAAGCCGCCAGGGGTTAAAACCCCTGTCTAAATAAATTAAGTCCTCTGAAGAGGACTAATGAGTTTTTTAGTCCTCTTCAGAGGACTTGCTCTTTGAGACAGGGGTTTTAACCCCTGTCGGACTCAAGGTTTGGCGATGCAGGACTTACGCACCCAACCAAAGAAACCGGGTTTTTTGACGAAAATACAGCAGTTGCCACAACGGTTAGGATATTCTCAATCAAGGATTTAGACTGTAGGCAAATTTAGACTAGCGTAAATCCTAAATAGTTCTAAATTCGCCTACAGCCAAATCAAATGATTCCCAAAAAAAGTAAACTGACTCGAATTGCTTTGATCGTCGCGATCGCGATCGCCAGCGGTGGATTATTTTTACTCAAAAAACCTGCCCCATTCGTACAAGCACAGACTCCATCGCCCTCACCAACTCCCGCTAAGCCAGCACCCCAAGAAATCCTAGTCAATAATGAAGTGCGATCGCTGCCTGGATCGTTGGATAATGTACCCATGCTCAACAGCGACAGTCCAGAATGGGTGAAAAAAGAGGGAATTTTGCTCTCTACCTTTCCTTCAGAAGGGAAAAAAGTACCCGCAGCTCATCTTAACTTCCCATTTCAGGGAAAATTTAACTTATTCGCCCATCACTTCACCCATACTCCCCCAAACTTGCAAACCTTATACATCGGGGCGATTGTACACAATCCCGGCAAACAACCCGTAACGGTGGAAGTCTTACAGGCAGCGAGTTATCTGATGGAACCAGATGCGCCTTTCAAACAAAAGCCGCCAATAAGTGAGAATCCTCAAGGGGAAGTATATTCTGGTCACGGCATTCGTGCTGTAGATAATATTTTGCGGGGAGTGCGACAACCCAATTTTCCCGCAAAACTGGTACTTGCCCCTGGGGAAAGCAAGATGCTACTCAATGGTTCAATTCCGGTGCGGGAGTTGCCAAAGCCTATAAATGGTCGTTCTACCTTTATGGCATTGAAAAGTAGCGGTAAAGTTTACGCTGCGACTTTGGCGTTGTATGCCAAGAAAAATCCCGATGGTAGCGATCGCGCCCCTACTCTCAAAGAATGGCAAGATTTGTTATACAATGGTAGCTTAGCTCTACCCCGCGACAAAACTCCGACACCACCCGGAGCCCCTGGCAATCTGATTTACAGTCGCGTTGCAGGCGTGCAACAAGGTTCGCGATGGCAAGCACAATTAGTAGATAAAAATAGCACTAATCTCACAATTCCCCAACGCGGTAAGGCTTATTCCTACGGAATCGCCACCCTCCGAGGCGGTAGACTCGGTACAGACCAAGTGCAAACAGCAAAACTGCTAGTACGCTATCCAGATACGGCCTACGAAGCACACGGTAACTACGGTGTCCACTACGATCTTACTTTTCCTCTGCACAACACGAGCGATCGACCGCAGCAAGTGGCGATCGTACTGGAAACACCTTTGAAAGAAGATAAGTTAGTAAAAAACGGGTTACGATTTCGCAAACCTCCCTTAGATTTCCCCTATTTCCGAGGCACAGTCAGGTTGCGTTATAAAGATGATAGGGGTCAAAATCTGACACGCTACGTGCATTTGTGGCATCGAGTTGGTCAAGTTGTAGAACCGATGGTTAAGTTGAAATTAGCAAGCGGAGAAAAGCGATCGGTACAGGTAGATTTTATCTATCCTCCTGATTCTACGCCGCCGCAAGTATTGAGCGTGAAAACTTTGGAGTAATATTGTTTGTAATAAGGGCTAAAGCCCTTTCAAACATAGCTTAATTGCATGAACTCCGACTCTGATAATTTAGAGGGCAAGAGATGTCAGCTTGTTGCTGAAGTACCTGGCCCTCCCGATACAAACTACAAATACTGCGTCTACAAGTGTAAAGACTGGCGTGGCGGCTTAATAGCTAGACCACTTAAAAAAGAATATGATTGTCCAAAAGAAATAGATTGGTGGGATTCTAATGAAATTCCCGGAGCAATACCCGAAAATGAGTAAAATGTCTAATTTTGAAACAGGAATAACTGCTTTTGAATCTGGAAACTATGCTGAAGCATTGCAAATTTTGCTGCCACTAGCAGAGTCAGGAAATCCTGAAGCCCAGTTTTCAATTGGCTGCATCTACGACCCAATATTCGGCATTCAATCTGATGCAGCTAAAGCGATTTTGTATTACCACCAAGCCGCTGAACAAGGTCATCTTGTTGCACAAAATAATCTGGCAACGCTTTACTTGAGCGATAAAAATGTAGAGCAAGCAATTAAGTGGTATCGCAAAGCAGCAGAACTTGGATTCCCTTTTGCACAGGAGATACTCGGCGATATCTATTCCCTTGGTTTAGGTATAGACGATGGCGAAGCCGCAATCATCAAGGATGAGTTAGCCGCAATAAAATGGTACAAGAAAGCCGCCTTGCAAGGATTCTCTACTGCTAAGCGCAGATTAAGTGAAATGTCTGCTGAAGATACAAAAATTGATTTAGAAATTGGCAAACTACGATCGCCCAAATCATAAATTTACCCAAGATTTTGCAATTAAGCGATCGCTGTGGTTTAATTGACACATCGCTATGCAGGGAAAACTATGGCATCTCCAGAACCCCCATCACCGGAAAACAAACCTCTAGGCTTCGATGAATGGATTGCGATCTCAGTTGCGTTCAGCGCGATCGCAGCCATTTTCTTTTGGTCAACTGGTCAAAATGGCAATCAACTAGACATCTCAACTTCGCCATCTCCCAGTCCATCCTCTAGCATACCAGCAAGGCTGAACCAATCGCAGCCAGTCGAGAAAAGTCCTAGTCAACCTTTGGCTAGTCCAAGTGTCAGTCCCTCTTCATCTCCTGCTAAACCTCAACCGCAAGCAATTCCTTTCATTCCCCCTGCGGCAAATATCATTCCTCAAGCAGCAATCATTAACTCTGTCCCCTTACCCGCCACTCCCAAACCTCAATCTCCTCCAGTTAAAACAGCCATAGTTCCTGCTAAAATAAGTCCTGTACCTCAATCGAATTCTACCCAAACTGCTGCGATTAAATTCTCTGATGTTCCTGACAAATATTGGGCGCGTCCCTTTATTGAAAAACTCTCAGAACGCAAAATCATTACTGGTTTTGAGGATGGTAATTTTCGACCAGAACAGCCAGTAACTCGAGCAGAGTTAGCAGCAATAATTGAAGGCATAGTTACTGACCAAAAACTCGCACAGAAACCTGTTAACTTTAAGGATGTAAAAGCTAATAACTGGGCTGTTCCTGCCATTGCCAAATCTGTGCAAGCTGGATTTATGAAAGGATATCCCGGAAATTCTTTCCGTCCCGATCAAAATGTGCCCAAAGTGCAAGTTGTGGCAGCTTTAGCCAGCGGACTCAACCTGAAACCACCCACAAAATCAGCTTCAACTTTAAAGAGTTATAAAGATAGTAAGCAGATACCAAGTTGGGCTATTGAACGAGTAGCAGCAGCAACACAGGCTAACCTAGTTGTTAACTATCCAAATCGAGATTTACTCAACCCAAATCAACCAGCAACTCGCGCTGATGTAGCTGCTATGGTTTATCAAACCTTAGTTAAACTGGGAAAAGCAGAACCCCAATCTTCTGATTATATTGTTCGTCCTTGAATAGTCGTCAGGTGGACGTTGCTGCTAATAATATCTGCAATCAAATGGAGTCGTAAGGTGAGCGCTGTCGCTAATAATATTTGAATACAAATTGAGCTTTAAACAGCAGCGCCCACCTACTTTAAGTTATTAAATTAAGTTAATTTTAGTGAGATAGTTTTTCGGAAATGATACGATCAATATCACACTGGATTTAATAAAGATTTAGAAATGAAACCTCAAAACATTCTACTGATTGTAACGACAGTGGTTGCCTCATTTTTCATTGCCGTTGGTGCTAAAGCAGATACTGTAAAGGCTCGCTGTGATGTTTATCTTCAAGGAGAAGATCGAGCATCGTCTTCAGGGCCATGTACCTTTTCTCAACGTCAAGGCGTTGTTGGTATCCAACTCCAAAATGGCAAACGCTACGATCTGAGCCCAGTTGGAGATCGACCGGGAAACTATGTAGACCAGAATGGTAAAGCCGCCTATCGCCAAGCTGGTTTGGGCGATCGCGGTCAAATTTATCGATTAGCAACTGAGTCAATTTATGTGTATTGGGATGCAACTTCCAATGACAAAGAAAGCAATCCATCAGGGAGTGGCAAAAGTCGGATTAACACTTTGCGGTCTGATAGTCCCAATGGTCGTATCAGTGTGCGATCGCAACCTACGATTAGTTCAAGTTCCCCACACTATGGGGTAGCGGGTGACAAGGTGGAAGTGATTCGCTGCGTACAGGATGGAGACACAGCGGATAGTGACCTCAATTGGTGCAACATTCGGTTTGTGGAGTCCGGCGCAACGGGTTGGGTTCGCAGCGACTTCCTCATTTTCGCAGACGGTGGCGAATAGCGTATTTAATAGTCGTAATGTGGGCGTTGCTGCCAATATATCTGCAATTAAATTAAGCTTTAAAAGCAGCGCCCACTCTACTTTTAAGTTAAGTCGTAATGTGGGCGTTGCTGTCAACAATATCTGCAATTAAATTGAGCCTTAAACATCCCCGCTTACCCTAGATTTTAATCTTGAAATATCATAATACTACCAGAATAGCAAGCAACCCAAACCTGCTTAGTTTCAGGATCGTAGGTAATTCCAACCGGGTGCGAATTAACATTAACTTTTTGCAGCACTTTCATATCTTTGGTACGGACTTTACTGACAGTATTAGAAAAGTAATTGACAACATAAAGCATTTGACCGTCACTAGAAATCGTCATACTACGAGGCGCTCTACCCGTACCAACTTTATCTACAACTTTACCAGTTTTAAGGTCAATTTTAGCGACAGTTCCCTCACCATTCAAAGTAGAATAAAGATATTTTCCAGCGGGGTCAATGTTCAAATGACGCGGCGAACTGCCAATATTTTTCAGCCTTTCTACAGAAAAATCTTCGAGACTTACCTTGGCAATATCGGAGGAACCCATGACAGCAACATAGGCATTTTTTGACTCTGCATCTACGGCAATACCACGCGGATATGCACCCAGTTTAATCCGCTTTATTTCCTGGTTTTTCTCGATGTCTACTACACTTAAATCCCACGTACACCAATTACTAGCTAGCAGAAAGCGGTTATCCGGGGAAACTGCATTAAATTTGGGAACGGAACCGACTTGGATAACTTTTTCGATGTTAAGAGATTCGGTGTTAATACGGTACAAGAAACTTAGATCGTGCTTTCCTGAAGGAGAACAGCGATCGCTACCTGGATTTTTAAATCCAGAACCGTACATTTGATAATTAGATACATAGGCGTACTTGCCATCAGTAGAAAAAGCTGCTTCAACCGGAGCACCTCGATAATTGCCTTTGAATTTTGAGAAGCCAAATGCTGATAACTTCACCGTATCGGGAATAGTTTTGACTAAATTGAATTTGCGATCGTAAACAGAGATTGTGTGGCGGTACATCATGTTTTGGGCAAAAAACAAACCTGCGCCCGAATAAACAACTGATTTAGGCGAAATATTGCCATAAATAGTTTTTTTGAGCGTCATCTTGTTTGAAGTCTCTGCTTTTTTCGGAGCATTATCTGTTTTACCATCGATCGCAGGTGGTTTAACATTCTCAGACTTAGATGTTTGTTGGGAATATGTCTTAGTTGTGGTTAAAGTTGCCTGAGATTCCTCAGATTTAGATTGTAGCTTTGAGAGAGTACGACGGCCAGCAATTCCGTCAACTTTCAAACCTTTTTCTTGCTGAAATTTTCTGACAGCAGCGCGAGTTGCAGAGTCGTAAAATCCTGTAGTTTCACCAGCATAGTAGCCTCTCGTTTGCAATTTTTTCTGGAGTTCGACAACTTCAGGGCCGCGATCGCCTCTTCTCAGGGCCAATGCGGGATTTCCCCAACTCAAAATAGTCAGCAGAATACTAACAATTACTAAAGGAATAGAAGTTAAACTAAGGGGATTTTTCCAATTTTTTGCCGGGTGAAAGTTAGCAGTTTTTTCATGAGTTACAGCTAAATTGAAGTCAGTTAGTTTATCCATACTTGTTAAGTTTTATATTGTTATGTTGCTTTTAGTTAAGATGAGTATTTTGTTAATCAAAATATAATTTACCCTAAAAGCGCATGGCAACAAATAAGCATTAGGACTTAGGTGAAAATACTTATAGCAGTGCCATCTTATGAGTGTAAATCCTCAGTAATTAATAATATCACCGATTGCCAGTCTCCCTACTTCTGCTGCCACAGTAAGATTACGGACAGGAAAGCCAAGCTTATCCAAATCTTTACACAAAGCTTAAGTAAATTCTACAGTAACTTTATAATTCACCTTTGGGAAGAGTTTAGACTAGGACGGAATAGAAGGAAAATATGCCGCTAGAAGTCACAGTTCTCTACCCTTATGTAGTTGAAATTACTTAGGGATGCCAAACAATTACCACTTAGCTTGAGCTTCCTCACTTCCATGTTAAGCAATTTTTAATTAGCGCATCAGTATTAGCTGGTTTGGGTGCGATCGCTCCTGCTTCATCTTTAGCTGCATCCATCACTGGTGCTACCATTGGTGGTACAGCAGCTTATTTAACATATTCCTCCAACGGTACTAACACATTCACAGTCGCTAATACTCAGGCTAACGTACAAGCAGCCCTAGATGGAGATAGTAGCAATCCTGGTGGGAACGTAGAGCTATTTTCTAATAGCGAACAATCTCCAATTTCCCCAGCAAATATATTTCAGAGCTTTAATGCTCTTTACAATTTCTTAGATTATAATCAATACACCAGCTTAAGCGGTCAAATTGGCGGTCAAGACATCGTTTTAAGTAGTTTAATGGCTACAGATTGGTTCGGAGAATTAGCCGTAAATAGCGTTAAGACAGCTATAGCTAGTGCTAGCGCGATCGCAAATCCTATCCTAAAAGCAGCCGCTTTTTCAGCAGCAATTGCACCTCTTTACAACTCACCAAGTTTAGCCAAGAAGTGGTTTACAGATGCACTATCTGAATACGGTATCGCTTCCAATCAACTACTATTCAATACTTTTCTACTTGCCGGTGGGTTTCAGCGTTTTAGCGACCCAAATATTTCTTATGTCAATCAAGATGGCGGGACAATTAAAATTGGTTTAGCGGGTCACTACGATGCCGCAGCTTTGTTAGGAATTCCTTCAATACCTGGATTGCCCTTACAAGCAAGCGAACTTGTTAAAGTTATTTATGGCGGTAAAACTGAATATAAATACAGTTTTAATGCCACACAATCTGGTTTAACAGCTTCAGATGACGGCATTTCTCATAGTGGTAATTACGAAGTCACTCTAAGCGCTGAAGCTGTTCCAGAACCAACAACAATGGTGGGTTTAATTTTGGGTGGAAGTGGCTTACTTGCAGCCAGACGCAAATCGATGAAAAAAGCATAACAGCAACCGCTTTCAGCGGTTAGGGGCTAGGGGCTAGGGGCTAGGGAAAGAAGGGAAAGGGAATAGAATCAGCGAGTTTGGTGGAACTCAGAACGTCTTAACCGACTACAGGAGTTGCTACATACATTTTACGTAACGCCTCCCTCTGGGCGGCGTTACGGATATTTTTGCATAACTCCTGTTAGTCTTAAGGTAGGTGTTGCTGCTAAAAATGTCTGCAAAAAATTGACCTTTAAACAACAGCACCACCTTACTTTTAAGCAACAGCTAAACCAGTATGTACCAATAAAGGTTTAGTGCTCGGTTCCCTTCCTCGGAAAGCCTTAAACACCTCCATCGGATGCAAACTTCCCCCTAATCCCAACACAGTATCGCGAAAACGAGCCCCTGTAGATGCGATCGCATCTTCATTTTCCAAACCAGCCTCCTCAAAAGCCGAAAAAGCATCAGCACTCAAAACCTCAGCCCATTTATAACTGTAGTATCCCGCCGCATAACCGCCAGCAAAAATATGTCCGAAGGCGCACAAAAATGAATCTCCAGGCAATGGCGGTAAAACAGTTGTAGTCTTAGCAATGCGGTTGCGAACATCCATTACACTTTCCTCGCCTCCTGGCTGATAGCCGTGATGCAATTCAATATCAACCAAGCTAAAATGTAACTGCCTTAACATCCCGCTACCACTCATATAATTGCGTGCAGCCAGTAACTTTTGATAATAATGTTCTGGCAAAGTTTCCCCTGTTTCGTAATGCTTAGCCATGCCGAACAGAGTAGCGCGATCGTAACACCAATTCTCCATAAATTGACTGGGTAATTCCACTGCATCCCACTCAATATTATTGATGCCTGCCGCCCCCGGATGGTCTACTTTTGTCAACATATGCTGCAAGCCATGACCGAATTCATGGAACAAAGTTTCAACTTCTATAAAGTTCATTAAACTCGGCTTTCCATCTACAGGAGGAGATTGATTGCAGACTAAATAAGCCACTGGCAAGCGTGTTTTTTGTCCGTCTACATCGATGATTTTAGCCCGCACAATACACTCATCCATCCAAGCACCACCGCGCTTTTCTGCGGGACGACTGTAAGGGTCTAAATAGAAATACGCGAGCGCATTTCCTTTCTCATCAGCAATCTGGAAATAGCGCACGTCCTCATGCCATACTGCCGCCTCACCATCAGCAGCAGTCACAGTCACGCCAAACAGCCGATTTACTAAAGTAAATAAGCCATCAAGTACCTGGGGTAAAGGAAAATAAGGCCGCAATTCTTCAGCACTAAAAGCAAACTTTTCTTCGCGCTGACGTTCTGCCCAAAAACTGATATCCCAGTGCTTCAAATCTTGAGCTTCCGGGGAGCCTTTTGTAGCAGCAAAAGCCTTTAAATTCTCCAAATCTTTGATAGCAGCATCATAACTAGCGCCGCGCAATTCTTCCAGCAAAGCCTCTACAGCTTCCACATTAGGAGCCATTTTACTAGCTAAACTCAATTCAGCATAACTGCTAAATCCCAGCAAAGCAGCTTTCTCTTTTCGCAATTCTAAAATGCGATCGATTAGCGGCCAATTATTCAACTCGCCGCTAGAAGCACGACTCATAAAAGCTTTGTAAAGCTTTTCTCGCAAGTCGCGGCGGGTGCTGTGCTGCATGAAAGGGCCATAACTGGGGAAATCTAAAGTGATGCGCCAAGGGCCATTTTCAGTAGTAGCATCTTCTGCGCCTTCGGCACGAGCAGATTGAGCGGCTAAACTGAGTAAACTAGGAGGTAAGCCATCAACTTCATCCTTATTTGTCAGAGTGAGACTAAAAGCTTTTGTAGCGTCAAGAACGTGGTTAGAAAATTTAGTACCAATTTCTGCTAATTCCATTTGAATAGCATTGAAACGTTCTTTTTTATCCCCTTCTAATCCTACGCCAGAAAGCTCTGAATCTCGGATAGAGGATTCTACAATTCGCTTTTGAGCTGAGTCTAAACTTTCCCACTCGCTGCCGCTATGCAATGCTTTAAAAGCATCATATAACGGTTTACTTTGGCTAAATTTATTCCAAAACTGGACAACTTGAGGCTGCATAGTTTCGTGAGCAGTTCGCAATTCTGGGCTATTCTTAACACCAGTTAAGTGTCCAATTATGCCCCAACTCCAGTTTAAACGCTCTACAATGCTCTGTAGCGGTTCTACTAAGCCACTCCAAGTCGGTTTAACAGTTGCTTCTAAGCTGTTAAGCTCTTTCTCTAGTTCTGCCAGTATTTGTGTGATTGCAGGGACTACGTGCTCTGCTTTAATGGCATCAAAGGGGGGTAGTCCTTTGCCAATTAGTAAGGGGTTTTCAGTAACGATCGCAGTTGCAGTCATAGGATTTTTCAGTAAGACATTGACAAGGGTTGACTTTTAATCTTGTAGCACAGTTACCTGTTTAATTACTTGGCGGTTGAAACCGCTACTACACAAACAAAGTCGGTCTGTGCGGACTATAAGAATCAGACGAAATCTGCATGAGTTGGGTTAAAATTCTACAGTCCGCGCAGGCGGACTTCGTTTGTATAGCCGCGAATTTTATTCGCCAGCTTAAGTTGACTTCGTTTGTATAGCTGCGAATTCTATTCGCCAGCTTAAGTTGACTCAGAATTAACTCCCAAAAATTGAGAATTGTCCGCTCGTAAATCGAATAAGTGCAGGCCAAATTGTTCGGAAATTTCCTCACATACCTTAAGACCTCTCACACTACTACCATGAGAATCCAGCAAAGGTGAGAAGACTGCAATCCCCATTTTATGAGGAGCAACGGCGATAATTCCCCCAGAAACGCCGCTTTTGGCGGGAAGGCCGACTGTATAAGCCCATTCACCCGCGAAGTTATACATACCGCAAGTGTACATAATTGTTAAAATATTTCTCACATAGCGAGATTCAACAGCCCGTGCTTTGGAGATCGGATTGATGCCACAATTAGCGAGGGTGGCGGCCATAACTGCTAAATCTTGGCAGTTAACCATGACAGAACATTGCTGAAAATAAAGGTCTAGAGCTTCGTCGATATTGGGCTCAATCATGCCAAAATTGAGCATGAGGTGTGCCATTGCGCGGTTGCGATGTCCGGTGCTGCGTTCTGAGGTGAAAACGGACATATCTACGAATAAATCGCGACCGACATAACGCTGGAACATATCTAACATTCGGTTGAGGCGTTCGGTGGGGTCTATGCCTTTGATTAAACTGGTAGTAGCGATCGCGCCTGCATTTACCATTGGATTGTAAGGCCGTTTTGAAACTTCATCTACTTGAATAGAATTAAAAGCATCTCCCGTAGGTTCAACACCAACTCTGGTTAAAACGTAATCGCGACCCCGATCTTCTAAGGCCATTCCATAGACAAAAGCTTTAGAAATTGACTGAATTGTAAATAGTTGATCGCAGTCACCAGCTTGATAAATTTGACCGTCTGCTGTGACAACACAAATGCCAAACCAGTCAGGATTTGCCTTTGCTAGTTCGGGAATGTAGTTAGGCAGTACACCCTCTTTTAGTGGCTGGAATTTCAGGTGTAATTCGTCGAGGAAGGTTTGAATCGGAGAATTTAGCAAGGTGGCGCTCCATATTAATCATAGGACTTACGCATGAAGTACGAAAAATCGGGGTTCGGGATTGCTTCGCTGGGTTCGCAATGACATAACGATCTTGTATCTGCATAAGTCCTAAATCATATAGCAACCGCCAAGGCAATCAGAGCAAACTTTGGCAATTGCTAAAACTATTGATTTTATTGTATTTTTCTTCTTCCTTCTTCCTTGTTCCTTCTTCCTTCTATTCTGTTTGCTGCAACTGCTTCACAACATAAATTAACCGCTTGAGGTGAGGTTTCAAAACTTCTTGCTGCTCTTGTTCTAAGCGGTTAATTTTGGCTGCGATCAGCGATAAATCTTCTCCAGTTTGGGGAGAGATAGTTTGCACATCATTCTGGAGAGTTGCGATCGCTTCTTGAATTAATAAAAACCTGGCATTTAAAACCCTCCAATCTTCTTGGGTGAGCGCATTTTCTGTCAAGTGTTTAGTCATGCTTTGCAGTTGCGCGATCGCTTCCCGGATCGGTTCTATATCTGCGGCTTCTGGGATCGATCGAGCTTGCACTTCTGCACTTACTTGCTGCCGAACTTCGATCAAAGCTGATGCTACAATCTCTTGTAGAGAAGACACCGACTGACCCAGACTGAGAATCTGTTGCTCAAAATCTATAGAGTCAAAGTTTTCTGAACGAGGAATCGCCACAATTTGCTGGCGGAGAGACTCAATATCTGCTGATAATTGCTGGCGAAGTTTAACTACGATCGCGACAGTTGTTCTTTCCATTTTCTCAAGCGATCGCCGCACTTCAGCAATTTCTGGATCTTGAGAAACCACCTTCTGCTGCTCAAAACGATAGCGGTTAGCAACAGAGAGGGAAAGTGCTAAAGTCAGGGGAGCCACCCCATAAAAAGCTTGACCCGAAAGCGCCACAGCTAGGGAACCGAGAGCAGATGCACCGAGAGAAGCATACTCAGCCAACTCCAGCCAGTGCCTTTTGTGAGAAGTTGGTCTCACTTTTGGGAGTGAGGGGTCGAGCTTCCGCACGGCTTTAGGAGTCATAGTGTCTTCCCGTCTTTGATAAACTTGTTGCGAGACTTGGGGGATCATCGGGTTCTATCCTTATTAACTCATATACTCGCTAGGGGTTAGCCCAAGAGTTTTCTGATTATTTTAATTTTGGCATGAGGCTTGACTACAGCTCGTTTAGCTTGTTTGGGACTTTAAGAGGATTTTACCACTTTTGCGATCGCATCTATAAATCCCGCGCCTGGGCCAGTCAGCCAAACTAGCACACCCTCCCCCGCCGCAAACTCCTGAGTGTAGCCATTGACTGGGTACTGCAAATAATCTAACTCCCGGATACCCCTGACCACACTATAGCGCGTGACTTTTATTAACGAAGGAGAGGAGGCGAGAAGCGATCGCGCTTAACGCCAGCACAAACTAAAATAAAATGATATGATGGCAATTTCTAATACCAATTGAAAATCAGAACTTAAAAAATGAACTCAAATAACAAATATCTTCACCAAATTCGCTCTATTTTCAGCGTTACTCTTTTTGTAGCTCTTGTATTAGGAGTAAGCTATTTAACAGTAAATTTTTTCATCCGCATAGTAGAAAAATTTGCCTAATTTCAACTTTTAACCGCAGATGAATCCAACTCTGCACGGATAATTTTATACTCATCTGCTTGGATCTGCGGTTAAAAAACATAACAAACCTAAGTTATTTATGATAATAATTTAAACCCATGAAGATTGATTGAGTAAAATCTATTCTCACAATTCATCTAGGATTGCTATATTCTTTAAGTCTAATGCAAAAACTTCCGTACCTGATACTCACGAAATTCAACAATTGGCATCTGTAAATCCCCCATCAATTGGTCGATTTCATCTATTTTATTTTGCGGAATAGACTTCCACTGTTCTCTAGTTTCCCAACGAATCATAAATACGACCTCATTTCGCTCTGGATCTACCCATGTTTCTTTGCCTAGAAAACCAGGGAAGCTTCTTAATCCAGCCGTCCAAACTTCTTCGTCTCGCTGAATAAAAGCCTCACATTTTTCAGCAGGAACTCTAAATTTCAACCACTCAATTATCATTTCTTACTCGTTAGTTGTTCGTTGTTAGTTGTTAGTTGTTAGTTGTTATATTATCATGTCCGTCAAAATACTTG
>NZ_JAQMUA010000187.1:0-2413 GCF_028330895.1 Kamptonema animale CS-326
CCATTACCAACTGGTATCGCCGCCGCTACAACGTCGAACTAGATCCTAATAGCGAAGCCTTGCCATTATTAGGTTCAAAAGAAGGCTTAACTCACCTCGCGATCGCCTACATCAACCCAGGCGACTTAGTATTAGTACCATCCCCCGCCTATCCCGCCCACTTTCGCGGCCCTGCGATCGCTGGTGGTAAAATTCACAGCATCATCTTAAAGCCTGAAAACGACTGGGTAATTGACTTAGCCGATATTCCCGACGCAGTAGCCGAACAAGCCAAAGTCCTCTATTTCAACTATCCTAGCAACCCCACAGGCGCAACCGCCCCCCGCGAATTTTTCAAAGATATAGTCGCCTTTGCCCACAAATTTCAAATTTTGCTAGTCCACGATCTCTGCTATGCGGAACTAGCCTTTGATGGCTATGAACCCACAAGTTTGCTAGAAATTCCCGGCGGTAAAGACATCGGCGTAGAGTTCCACACCCTATCTAAAACTTACAATATGGCCGGTTGGCGCGTCGGGTTTGTAGTTGGAAATAGCCGGATTATTCAAGGTTTACGGACATTAAAAACTAACCTTGATTATGGCATATTTACCGCAGTCCAAACCGCAGCAGAAACCGCATTACAATTGCCAGATAGATATTTGACCGAAGTACAGGAACGTTACCGAACTCGCCGGGATTTCCTAATTAATGGATTAGCAGAATTAGGGTGGAATGTACCGAAGCCTTTAGCAACAATGTATCTCTGGGTTCCCTGTCCTCCGGGAATTAGTTCCACTGATTTTGCCCTGAATGTGTTGCAGCAAACCGGAGTAGTTGTCACCCCAGGGAATGCCTTTGGGAGTGGGGGTGAGGGTTATGTAAGGATTAGCTTGATTGCAGATTGCGATCGCTTAGGAGAAGCATTGCGGCGGTTGAAGCAAGCAAATATTCACTTCTGAACTAAAAATTGTCTACCTAATTGGCAATCTTTAACTTTTTAATCTGCTATCTATGAGGCATCTAAGCCCGATGATGTCACTACGGGGAGATAATTTTCTGGAAAGACTGGTTTTTCAGGCTTTTGCCTGCTGCCAAAGCCTAAATTATTTAGAATAGCTAAAATCTAGCGATCTCCAGGCGAAAGCCTTTTTCTGCGATCGAAATGACATCAGCGGATGATAAGTAAATCCACCTAATTAAACATAATATCGGGTGTAATGAGAGAAACAAAAATTGAGGGATTTAAAAAATCAGAACCAAAAAAAATTGAAAGTTTCGAGCAAAAATCCGCAAAAGATCCTGCGTTTTTTGCAGAATGAAAATCTGGATCGGCTACTCATATTTATTGCTCTCCTCATTATAGTTAGTGGGTTAGGTTTATCCTGGGCGGAGCCACATTTATCCTTCATTGATGCTGTATGGTGGAGCATCGTTACATTAGCCACTGTTGGCTATGGTGACATCGCCCCTACGACACTTTTTGGTCGGCTAATAGCTGTCGTTAATATGTTTATCGGCATCGGTCTACTAGCCACATTCAGTGCGACAATGGCAACTCTTTTAATAGGTAAAAAAATGAAAGACTATCTAGGTATGGGCGAGCGCAATCTTGAAAATCATACTATTTTGTGCGGATGGAATTATCGAGCGCGAGTAATTCTGAATGAATTGAGTATCGATACTCAAAACCAAGGAAAGTCACTGGTTTTAATTGCTGATATAGAAAGGAAGCCGCTAGATGAAATCGATTTTTTCTTTATCAAAGGTCAAGTGTGTGATGAAACCTTACATCGTGCTAACTTAGTTAAAGCTAAAACAGTGATAATTTTAGGTGACGATAATTTAGATGATACAGCTCGCGATGCTAAAGCCATTCTATCTACGCTGACTGTAGAGAGCATTAATCCCGACGCTTATACAATTGTAGAATTAGTAGATCAAGCCTACGTAAAGACTTGTAAAAGAGCTAACGCTGATGAAATCATCGTTAGTAGCGATTTAAGCAGTATGCTGATTTCTCAAGCAGCGCTAAATCATGGCATTACTAAAGTCATCTACGAGATATTACGCTCGGAAGATGGTAATCAATTATATAAAGTTCCCGTTCCTAAATCTAAGATTGGACTAGCATTTATAGATGTATTAATATATATGAAACAAACTTATCAAAGTATTGTTTTGGCTGTGCAAAAAGGGATAGAGGGAGAAGTTATTTCTAATCCTCCAGCAAATTATCAGTTAGAAAATGATGACTATTTAATTCTCATGGCCACTGAAAAACCCCGTAGCAGTTAAGTCAAAGGAAGAAGGAAGAAGGAAGAAGGAAGAAGGAAGAAAAATTTAGTTATCTAGGAGAGAAGAAAGAAGGAAGAAGGAAGAAAAATTTAGTTATCTAGGAGAGAAGGAAGAAGGAAGAATGAGAGGGGGAAAG
>NZ_JAQMUA010000188.1:0-10677 GCF_028330895.1 Kamptonema animale CS-326
CCCATTACTTAATAAAGAAGGGACTAGGGGCTAGGGGCTAGGGGCTAGGGAAAGAGGGAAAGAGGGGGAGCAGGGGAGCGGGGGAGCAGAGGAGATGAGGAAACCTTTTCCCCAATTAGCAATTAGCAATTAGCAATTAGCCATTAGCAATTACCAATTACCAATTACCAATTACCATGCCATCAAAAGATTTATTTCTATCTAAAATTTCCAACTGGATAAACACTCCTAAGCTATTTTTCCGCCGAGAATTATTGCCAGTGCTAGCCGATTTACGATTAGCAATTATTTTACTACTAGCTATCGCAATTTTCAGCATCAGCGGTACGATCGTCGAACAAGGTCAACCAGTCCAATTTTACCAAGCTAACTATCCCGAACATCCTGCCTTATTTGGTTTCCTAACTTGGAAAGTTTTACTAATTCTAGGCTTAGACCACGTTTACCGTACTTGGTGGTTTTTGTCAATTCTAATTTTATTCGGAACCAGCTTAACTGCTTGTACATTTACTCGACAATTTCCCGCCTTAAAAGCCGCCCGTCGCTGGAAATTTTATGAAGAACCGCGACAGTTTGAAAAGTTAGCTTTGAGTGCAGAATTAGAAACATCTTCCTTAAATTCCCTAGCAGAACTTTTGCAGAAACATAGCTATCGCATATTTCGCGAAGGCGACACACTTTATGCTCGGAAAGGTATAGTTGGAAAGATTGGGCCGATTATCGTTCACGCCAGTATGTTGATTATTTTAGCTGGTGCAATCTGGGGAACAATGACAGGATTTCTCGGTCAAGAATTAGTGGCCAGCGGCGACATATTTCAGATTAAAAATATTACTGATGCGGGGCCTTGGGCAGAGGCGCAAATACCTAAAGATTGGGGATTGCGGGTGAATCGCTTCTGGATAGATTATACACCAGATGGGAATATCGATCAATTTTATTCCGATCTCTCAGTTTTGGATGAAGAAGGGAAAGAAGTTGACAAACAAACAATTTACGTTAATAAACCTCTAAGATATCGCGGAGTCACTATTTATCAGGCAGATTGGGGAATTGCTGGGGTGCGAGTACGCATCAATAAAAGCCCCGTTTTACAACTACCAATGGCTCAGTTAGATACTCAGGGAAAAGGGCGCATTTGGGGAACTTGGATTCCTACAAAACCAGATTTGAGCGCAGGGGTTTCTCTGTTAGCCAAAGACTTACAAGGAACTCTACTAATTTATGGTTCTGACGGCAAGTTGCTAACTACTGTGCGTGCGGGAATGGCAACAGAAGTTAACGGAGTGATGTTAACTATTGACGAAGTTATTGGTAGCACAGGGTTGCAAATTAAAGCCGATCCTGGCATCCCGCTAGTTTATACTGGCTTTGGTTTACTGATGCTGAGCGTGATGATGAGTTACGTATCTCACTCGCAAATTTGGGCTTTACAAAAAGGCGATCGTCTTTATATTGGAGGGCGTACAAATCGCGCTCAAGTTACTTTTGAAAGAGAGATTGTGGAGATTTTGGATAAATTAGGAGACGGAGACAAAGATGGTGCGATTGCACCTACAACTCTCGCCAGTCAAAACTAATTGTAGCTACTATCCCCGCCTGGTTTTTAAACTTAGGCGGGTACACCGCTACCCCTCTAATCTCATTAGAAGGATCGTTAAAGAATTTTTTTGATATAGTCAAAAATTGCCCGGAGATTGAAGGCTATTATAGCAAAAAAATGCTTGTGTTTGAAGCTTATTAACTTTGATTGTACCTCTACTTTCTTATTGCTATCATAGCCGATCGCCACTATTTACATCAAACCAGTGAATTAACTCAGGTGCAAAAGCCAGCGTCACCATATCATCATTTAAGTTTTGATCTGGCGGAGTCAAAGCGCGCACTTTTACCTCTTCTGCACCGTTTACTCGGACGCTAATTAAATTCTGCATTCCCAAATTTTCCACCAAATAAACCTGACCTTCAATTGTCTGAAAATCTCCCAATTTAGCAATGCGAACGTGCTCCGGGCGAATACCTAAAATAATCTCTGGAGGAGTTGTCAACATTTGCGGTAAACGCACTTTAAATTTACCCAAAATAGCATCATTACCTTCACATTTTAGCTTCAGTAAATTCATCTGAGGACTGCCAACAAAACCCGCTACAAATTGATTTGATGGATGGGTATAAATTCGGTGCGGTGGATCGAGTTGCTGCACAATGCCATTGTTGAGAACTGCAACTTTTGTTGAAAGCGTCATCGCTTCAGTTTGATCGTGGGTGACGTAAACTACAGGGGCTTTTTGTGTTTTAAATAACTGCTTCAATTCCGCACGGACGTGCTCTCTAAGTAAAGCATCAAGATTGCTTAATGGTTCATCTAACAAAAATACCTCTGGTTGACGCACTAACGCCCGACCTAATGCTACCCGTTGTCGCTGTCCTCCCGACATTTTGCTGGGTTTGCGCTCCATTAATTCTGTTAGTCCCAGTGATTCTGCAACTTCCTCTACACGCCTTTTGATTTCTACGGTGGGAGTTTTGTGCAATTTTAAACTAGAAGCCATATTTTCATAGACTGTCATGTGTGGGTAGAGGGCGTAACTTTGAAATACCATCGCAATGTCGCGATCGCCTGGTCTGAGATGAGTGACGTTGCGATCGCCAATCGCAATCTTCCCCCTAGTCGGTTGTTCTAACCCTGCAATTAACCGCAGCGTTGTTGATTTACCACACCCAGACGGCCCTAATAAGGTGATAAATTCTCCCTCTTGGACATCTAAGCTAATGTCTTTAACAGGAACAATTTTAGGACTGTAAGTTTTATTGATTTCTATCAGTTGTAGTCTAGCCATGATGGTAATTGCTAATTGCTAATTGCTAATTGCTAATTGCTAATTGCTAATTGCTAATTGCTAATTGGTAATGGGTAATGGGTAATGGAAAAAAAATCTCCCCATTTCCCCCTCTTTCCCTAGTCTCTAGCCCCTAGTCCCTTTTTCTAATTGGTAGTTGCCACTAAAGAACAACTAACTACTAACAATTATCCTTTAACTGCACCAGCAGTTAAACCTTGGACAATACGGCGCTGGAATGCCAAAACTAGAAGTACCAGAGGCAAAGTTCCCAAAACTGTAGCGGCCGCAATTGGGCCGTAAGGAATTTCAAACATTGACGCTCCACTTAGTTGAGCTGTTGCTACAGGAATAGTTTTCATAGATTCGCGAGTAATAAAAGTAAGAGCAAAAATGAACTCATTCCACGCACAGATGAAAGTCAAAATTCCTGTTGTTATTAACGCTGGCAATGTTATCGGCAAAATAATTTTCCACAGCATTTGAAAAGTATTATAGCCGTCAATTTTTGCTGCATCTTCTAAATCTTTAGGCAACTGTTGAAAGAAACTCCGCATTACCAAAATAGTCAGCGGCAAATTTATAGCAGTGTAAGGAATAATTAACGCTAAATAATTATTTCCTAAATTCAAAGCTTTGACAATTTCCAACAACCCCAAAAATAGCAGTACACCGGGAAAAAGCGTCACGATGGTAACGCTAGCAAGGATAATTTTCTCACCCCAAAGTCGCAACCGCGCCAAAGCATAAGCTGCGGGAGCCCCAAATGCTAAACACAGCAATGTTGAGCTAATGGAAACGAAGGCGCTATTTAAAATATAGAGGGTGAAAGGGCGACGGCGGAACAGAGAAAGGTAATGATCGAAGGTAATTTGTCTAGGAATATAGACATTAGGAACAGCAGAAATATCTGCATTAACCTTGAAAGAAGTCAATACCTGCCACAAAATCGGCCCCATGAAATAAACGACTACTAAAAAAATAGTAACTGGCAAAATAATTAAGCCAATATTGAAATCTTTTTGAGTTGTTTTTTGTCGTGCGATAGCCATTTTTTACTGTTAAATTGATAAATGGAAACTTCTTTAAAACGTAACGCCTCCCTCTGGGAGGTATCTCGATATTTTTACCACCCAGAGGGTAGTGTTACCTAATTTGCTCGCGCTCTAGATAATAAATGGGCAGCAATAGCAACTGCTGCTACCAGGAACAAGAAAGTACAAACTACTAATGCCGCTCCATAGCCAAAATCTAGGTAGCGCATTACTGTACTATAAATATAGATAGAAATAGTCTCCGTTGCTCCTGCTGGCCCTCCTCCCGTCATCACTTGAATTAAGTCAAAAATACCGAAAGATTGGGCAAATCTAAATAATAATGCTATCACAATTTGCGGCAATAGTAGTGGCAAAGTAATCTGGCGGAAACTCTGCCACCGAGTCGCACCATCAATTGCATGAGCTTCGTATAAATCTGGGGAAATTGACTGCAAACCTGCTAGCAAAAGCAATGCGATAAATGGGGTAGTTTTCCAAACATCTGCTAACACAACTGCCATCATTGCCAGAGTTGGATCTCCCAGCCAATTAATACCAGTTTTAATCAAGCCTAAACGAATTAAAATGTCATTAATTATGCCATATTGGTCATTGAAAATCCACGCCCAAGCTACTCCCATTAAAGCCGTTGGTAAAGCCCAAGGTAAGAGAGAAATTGTTCGCACTATACCGCGACCTTTAAAGGGTTGATTTAGAACAAGAGCAATACCCATTCCTAAGATTAATTCTAGCAAAACGGAGGAAGTTGTAAATACTCCTGTATTCCATAAACTCTGCCAAAAACGGCCGTCACCGACCATTCTTGTATAATTATCAAAACCAGCAAAAACCAGTTTTAATTCAGTGCCGAGGTTTTGGGCAAATAAACTTAACCAAAAAGCTCGCAAGATGGGGTAAGCAAATACTATCATCAGCAAAATTAATGCTGGTGTTACTAATATCCAACCCGTCTTTTGTTCCCGTCGCCGTATCGTGTCTATTGTCATGTATTTAAGGATTGATAATTGTCTATCTTTAATATTGCAACTGCTAAGGCAGTTAGGGAAAATCTTTGTAAAGCCACCATCTTGGTGGTATCTTTACCGCAAGCGATGGCGGCGTTATTTAAGTTCTCAAAGAAATAGAAATTGCTCTCTTTATCATACCTATTACTCTAGCTAATTACAATTGGCAATTAGCCATTGCAATTAGCAATTAGCCATTAGCCATTAGCCATTAGCCTAAGAAGATTTAAGACTTCCCAGCAAATTACGGGTTTCACTTGCTGCTGCTTTCATTGCTTTTTCTGAACTCATCCGCCCAGTAAAAGCCGCACTCAGATAACGCTGCAAAATATCCGAAGCTTGAGCATATTGAGCCAAGGGAGGACGCAAAGCTGACTGTTCTACTACCTTTAATAATTGTGGATAATGGGGATACAGAGCAACAACTTCTCTGTCAGTAAAAAGCGATTTATAACTAGGAACAAACCCGGTTTGCAAAATAAACTTTCTCTGCGTTTCCTCGCTGGTGAGATACTGAATTGTTCGCCAAGCTGCCTCTGGATGACGCGAAGTTTTGGAAATACCCCAACCCCATCCCCCTAAGCAGGAACCGCCCTTTTTACCAGCGGCGTGTAACATGGGCTTAATCGCAATTTTACCTTTAATCTTTGAGCCTTCGACATTAGCCAGTTTCCAAACATAGGGCCAATTCCTTAAGAAAATTGTTTGACCATTTTGAAACAAAATGCGGGTTTCTTCTTCCCCATAAGTTGTAACTCCCGGAGGTGAAATTCCACTAGCAATTGTACTTTTAAGAAATTCGACTGCTTTGATTGCCTCTGGTTTATCCAGTCCAATTTCAAAGGTTTGAGGGTTTGCCCAGAAGCCACCAAAACCTTCTAATACCTCTACAAACATGGCCGATACTCCTTCATATTGTTTCCCTTGCCAGAGATAACCCCAAGTTGCTTTTCCCTGTTTCTGCAAGTTTTGAGAAATATTTACCATTTGTTCAAAAGTTTCGGGCGGTTCGACTCCAGCTTGTTCTAAAATATCTTTGCGGTAGTAGAGCATTCCCGCATCGGAGGCGTGAGGAATGCGGTAAAGTTTGCCGTTATAGCGTCCGCCTTCAACGTTACCGGGGACAAATTTTGATAGCTGTTCTGAGGAAATTTTATTAGTAAGATCCATTATCCAACCTGCCGCTGCAAACTTGGGAACCCAGACAATATCCATATTGATAATGTCGTAAGGCGAGTCTCCTAACAAGAAGGCAGAGGTGTAAAGATTTTCTATGAGATTACTATCAAATGGCCCTTCTACTAAGTTGATGCGAATATCTGGATTTTTCTGTTCAAATTCTTCGACAAAAGGCCTCCAGTTAAGGAGGTCTTGACCTTGCATGAGCATGGTCAAAACTGTTGGTTCCTGAGTAAGCGCGGGTTGAATAAAGAAAAATAAGATACCTAAGATGAGGCTAGTAAATAATGCCAGCCAGTAAAGTCGTGTTCTTCGCCACACAAAGGATAAATATAAAAAGGAAAAATTTTTTATTTTGACTTTTGGGGTTACGCTTCTAAGAAATTGAACTAAAGGTTTAGTATTTATCATTTTCGATCCGGGAATTAAGGCTGAGAATGAATGCCTAGTTTGACTAGAAGTCTTCTATCTTAGGGAATGGGTGTTGCGATCGCGCCCTTTACTAGGCTTCCCATTGCGATCGCCTCCTCTCTCTTAACTCGATTTTCAATTTTTTGGTGAAGATAAATTAGGGTTGGCAATAAAAATTCAAGAAAGTATTAATTTATTTAATTAAAACAATCGCTACATAAGACACTCTCGATCGCCCTCTAACTACAACAGGAATTATGCACCCAACCAAAGAAACCGGGTTTTTTACGAAAATACTTCGTTTTGCATAGCAGCCTTCTGCCTCCTGCCTCCTGCCTTCTGCCTTCTGCGTGACCCACATACGATCTCAAAAACCCGGTTTCTCTAACCATGAGCGTAAGTCCTCTACAAAAAACACCGCTCCTAAAGAAGAGGAGAACGGTGTATAGGGGGTGTTATGGGTTGTTGTCTGAATTTAACGGTAACAAATGAGCTGCTGTCCAAACTGAACCTTGTGCTGGTTAAAAAATTGGCACAGATGGATGTGTTACCGTAGCTTGCGATAGGCATAGCTGCTCCACAAGCTTACAAAGGCCCTTAACCAAGCCATTCTAGAACAGCTTCCTCTTTAGTATTGGTACGACGATCGGGGGTTTCGCGGGTAAACTTCATGTGGATAGCGCGGTTTTGTTCGCCATCTGCTGCGACTGCGAAGATCGGATAGTCAATCAAGCCGTCTTGGAAAGACATCTGATAGCGGAAAGTGCCATCGGGATTGAGTTTGATCGGTTGTCCGCCGATGTAAACCGTAGCATCGGGTTCAGTAGCACCATAAACAATCAATTCAGCGTCAGCAACTAACCAGAACTTGCGAGGCTTGGCTGGAGGCATGGAAGCACCAAAGCCTACTCCAGACATCGTTAGACCAACCCCAGACATCGTGAGCCCGGAGGTGGTGGGAACTGCCCACATACCCACACCGGAGGGGAAGACATAGGAACTCAAAGCTTGTTCGTGGATGGCGACTTGCTGAATAGAACCAGCGACGTGCTGCATCGAACCGAAGACGGAACCCGCTACGCGCATTGCTTCGGCAGATTCTGCCATGCCAAAGATTTGTTCGTAGATGGGGTTGCCAGCACTGGCAGGTGCCACTTTCTTGCTGGGGGGAACCAGTTCCAAGAAGGTTTTACCGCGTAAATCTTCTTCCCAACCTACGGTGATGAATTGGTCTTCAATCCAGTCGCTGGGGTAGACGGGGGGAACGCGGACTTCGGCGGAACGGGCAAGGACTATCCAGCGGCCATCGGCGCAACGGTAGCCGATATCGATTACGTAGTCGCGATCGCTCACAGGGATCGGCACGTACCACTCGCGGGCTAGTTCATCGCAGGGATATTCTTGAATATTGTGAGGACTTTGATATTCGAGATTAACATCGGTGACATCGTAAAGCCGGAGGGCGATTTGTTGGCCACCTTGGCGACGCAGTTCTTCTTTGTGACTGTTGGGAATGTCCCAGTAAGTGTAAGCCCATTCAGGATCGCGGGGCATCAACACAATCCGGCTTTCGCCATATCCATCGGGCAAATCTGCCAAACCCTCATCGACAGATGACAGAGAGCCGCCAGTACGATCTTCTTGACCTAGTTCAAATTTTGCTGCTTCCACTGTTTCTTGTGCCTCTAGTGTAGTAGATGGACTATATGAAAATTTGGTGCGTTGAATTTCCTGGATGGAACCCAGAAGTTGGGATTTACGCATCCGGCTATAGCGAGAGACTCCATATTCACTAGCAACTCTACGCAGTTGCCGCAAAGTCATGTCTTCTAAAGGTGGGCGTTCTTTGGCCATGAGTCTGTTCTCCAGTAATTACGACGGCAAGTTAGGTTTTGGGAAACACTTAGATGTTTGCGCCTTGGGAGTTAAAAGCTATTAGGACTGGATATTAAGTCCTAGCTGGCGATCGCTCCCACCTTGAAAGCCTTGCCTCTTGTTCGTCTTTTAAGTCCCCTTCTCAATCCGGGGCTTTAATTTTTTGGCTCCCTTACGCTTCATCCTGGCGAACGAAAGCGTTTCCCATGATTCCTGCTAGACAAGATGGACTCTTTGACAATGGTTGAGGCTGCTACTCACGCTTGTGGCTCGCCACATTAACCGCTATCTAAGTAGTCAAAATGCTAATGAAAGCATTTCTTTGGGATCGCGGGGATCGCTTTTGTCCTATATGTTGCAGAAAAATCCTGATTCGGTCAAGGGGGTTTTGAGCCTGATTATGAGTACATATACGTATTTACAAGGAACTGGGGATCGTTATGTCATGGTTTCCTGACATTTGCTCGTAATTGGGGATCGCCATCAAACCCTATGTCATGATTCCCTGACATAAGCTCTGTAACGCCAACTTCCAGGCGGTATCTTCTGCCGGGACGGCGGCGTTAGGTCTTAGTATGGATAAAGCACTCTACGCTTGCAGTAGATTAATCAACACCAGCCATGAGCCCAAAACTATACAACAGCTTGACTCGTCGGGTAGAACCCTTAGAAACCATAGAACCGGGAAAAGTGCGGATGTATTGCTGCGGCGTGACAGTCTACGATAACTGCCATCTGGGTCATGCACGTTCTTATATTGCTTGGGATGTCGTGCGCCGATATTTGACGTGGCGGGGCTATGAGGTGCGCTACGTCCAGAATTTTACTGATATTGACGACAAAATCCTCAATCGGGCCCGAAAAGAGGGATCTTCAATGGAGGAAGTAGCGGAACGCTACACTCAGACTTATTTTGAAGATATGAAGCGTCTAAATGTCTTGGAAGCCGACGAGTATCCCCGCGCAACTCATACGATGGATGGCATTAAACGGCTGATTCACGAGTTAGAAAGTAAGGGTTATGCTTATGCGTCGGGAGGCGATGTTTACTATAAAGTTAGGCAATTTTCTGAGTATGGAAAGCTTTCTGGCCGCAAGTTTGATGAGATGCAAGCTGGCGCTAGCGGTAGGGTAGAATCCGAAGACGCAGAGGCTCAAAAAAAGAAAGATCCCTTTGATTTTGCGTTATGGAAGGGGGCTAAATCTGGGGAACCGGCATGGGATTCGCCTTGGGGTTCGGGCCGCCCTGGATGGCACATAGAGTGCTCAGCGATGGTACGTCAAAGTTTAGGGGAAACTATTGATATTCATTGTGGGGGGGCAGATTTAATTTTTCCTCACCATGAGAATGAAATTGCTCAATCTGAGGCGGTGACTGGGAAACCTTTGGCAAGATATTGGATGCACAATGGTTTTGTAACTGTTAATGGTGAAAAGATGTCGAAGTCGTTGGGCAATTTTACCACTATTAGGGATTTATTGGATAGAGTAACTGACCCGATGGTAGTGCGTTTGTTGGTATTGATGGCTCATTATCGCAAGCCGATTGATTTTACAGATGAGGGGATTTCTGCGGCTAAAAATGGCTGGAATACGATTAAGGAAGGGTTGCTTTTTGGTGATTTACACGGCGATCAGTTTGGCTGGGATTCAGAGAAAATTCGGAAATTGCCACTAGATAATAATGAGGCTGTACAGCAGTTTCAGGGGGCGATGGATGATGATTTTAATACTCCGGGGGCTTTGGCAGTTTTATTTGAATTGGCGAAGGAGTTACGGCGCGATCGTAATATTTTGGTACATGGGGGAAAAATAGAAACTCCTGGGGAAGTTTTACAACAAAAATGGCATACTCTTGTTAGTTTAGCCGACGAGGTTTTAGGGTTGACTAATCGTATTTCTATCAGTGCGACTCTTCGTATTGATCAATCAGAAGTTAGTCTTAAACTTGAAGTTATTAGGGGATTAACTGATGAGGATATTGAGGGTTTAATTCAGCAACGATTAGAAGCAAGGAAAGCAAAGAATTTTGCTGAGGGCGATCGCATTCGGAATGAACTTAAAGATAGAGGTATTACTTTAATCGATCAGAAGGATGGTACAACTATTTGGCATCGAAATTAAGACTAATGCGTGAAAAATATAGTATTTACGCAACTTTTAACTCATAAGTACGGTAGGGACTTAGGCTTTCGCCCAAGGTGTTTTAACTTAACATCAAACCCTCACTCCGACAGGGGTTAAAACCCCTGTCTCAAAGATCAAGTCCTCTGAAGAGGACTAAGAAAACTCATTAGTCCTCTTCAGAGG
>NZ_JAQMUA010000189.1:0-35628 GCF_028330895.1 Kamptonema animale CS-326
GGTCAACCAGCCGCCGATGGCGAAGAAGGCGCAGGGGAAGAGGAGCAAGCCGCTCCAACCGATGAAAACGAAGCGATCGCGCTTGAGCCAGTCGTCGAGGGCATCAAATAGACCTCGTTCGTTCTGGGCGCGTCCGACTGCGATTGTCATTGTCAGACTCTCCAAATGGGTATGATTACAACGGACGTTTTTCTAATCACAGCTTCCCACCTCATAGCTCTGCGTTAGCAAAAAATGAGTGGATTGTGAATATACTTTACGTTTCTTTACCGCTGCTCATAATTATAAGGGGAAATCTTTACAAGAGCAAGGGGAATTTTAAGTTTTGAGTTGGAATTTAGTAGCTCAAGGGCAAGGTAATAGAGGAGCTGGGTTGTTGGGTGCGATCGCTCCAGCGACCATGTGTCCGTTGCGTAAATCATGTTTTGGATATCAGAGCTAATTATTCATGATTTTGAGTTCATGTTTCTGATAATTTAGCGATCGCTTATCCTATCGCACAGATGTCTATCCTCCTTCTTGACACCGGGATTGGTGCTGAGATAATCTCGCACGCGATCGCAACCATAACTCAGTAAATCCAGATTCAGCACTCGCTGCACATTCCACATAATCAACGTATTATCCTCACTGACAGTCGCGACAAATTTCCCATCAGAACTATAGGCCACTCCCCGAATCGCCGCACTGTGACCTCTGAGAGTCGTTAATTCCGTACCGTCAAGCTTCCACAGCTTAAGTGTATTATCCACACTCCCAGAAGCGATAATCTTACCATCAGGACTAAATGCCACTCCCCACACCGCAGCAGTATGACCTTCGAGAGTTCTCAATAACTGACCCTCAACTGTCCAAAGCTTAACCGTATTGTCGCCACTGCCAGAAGCCAGCATCCTACTATCAGGACTAAATGCTACTCTCCACACGGATGTAGTGTGACCTTTGAGGGTTTTGTACAAGGTGCCATCAAGCCGCCATAGCTTAACAGTACCATCTCCACCTGCTGAAGCAATCAGCTTACCATCGGGGCTAAATACCACCTGCCAAATTGGAGCGTGATGTTCTGTTAGGGTATGCAATAAAGTACCATCGCGCCGCCAAAGCTTAACCGTATTATCTTGACTTCCAGAAGCGATCGTTTGACCATCAGGACTAAAAGCAATACTAAAGACTGTCGCGCCATGACCTGCTAAAGTTGTCACCAAAGAGCCATTCCGATCCCAGATATTCACAGTATTATCGTTTCTGGCAGAAGCAATTAACTGACCATCTCTACTCAGTGCAACAGCATAAATAGCTGCGGTATCTCCCCTCAAAGTCCTGAGTAATTTACCTTCGCGACTCCAAAGCTTAGTAGTGCCATCCTCGCTACCAGTAGCAACGATCTCATTATCAGCACTGAGCGCGATCGTCCAAATCCCAGCTTGATGTGCAGTAATAGTCCTTTTTAATGGGTTTTGACTCTGCCACAGTCTGACAACATTTTCTGCACCAGCCGAAGCAATAAACCTGCCATCGGGACTCCAAGCTATCCCCCAAATTCCGGCACTATGACCTCTAAATGTTGTCAATTCTGTGCCGTCAATATTCCAAAGTTTTACCGTTTTATCTCGACTTGCAGAAGCAATAATCTGACCATCTGGACTAAAAGCTATTGAGGATATTACAGCAGTATGACCTCGGAAAGTTTGTAATAAAGTACCATCAAGTTTCCATAACTTCACCGTTTGGTCTCCACTGCCCGAAGCTATAAGTTGACCATCTGGACTAAAAGCTACTGCGGATATTACAGTAGTATGACCTCGAAAAGTTCGTAGGGGCAGTGCCCCCGTGCCTGCCCCATCCCGCTTCCAAAGTTTCACCGTTTGGTCTCCACCTCCAGAAGCGATAAGTTGACCATCTGGACTAAAAACTACTGAAGATACCCCACCAGTATGACCTTTAAGAGTTCGTAGGGGCAGTGCCCCTGTGCCTGCCTCGTCGCGCTTCCAAAGCTTTACTGTATTATCCATACTGGCAGAGGCAACAGTTTGACCGTCAGGGCTAAAAGCCACTCCCCACAACCCAGTATTATTAGTCTGGATGGTTTTAATCAAAGTACCATTTCGATGCCAAAGTTTAACAGTTCCATCGTCACTTGTAGAAGCAATAAACTTACCATCAGGGCTAAATTTAACCGATCTAACAATTGCCTGATGACCTTTGAGAGTAGCAATGTCTGTACCATCACTTCGCCAAATTTTGATGGTTTTATCGACACTTGAAGAGGCAATAAACTTACTGTCAGGACTGATATCAACTGCCATAGCAGCGGCTTTATGCCCCGATAAACGGTTATATTCATCTGCTTCATAAACTGCTTGTCGTAATATATTAATAACTTGATTCTGAATATTGGTGTCTGCCTTACCTAGTTTTTGCAGTTTACGTTTAGCTTTAATCGCTTCTATCAGTGCATCCAATCGCCGATTTGAGGCAAACAATCCATCAGAAGAAGATGTCAGTGCTTGAATTTCGCTAATCCTTGCTTCGCGTTCGCTAATAGCTGCTCGCTGATACTGAAAATAACTGGTTATTCCTGAAATGCTGGCTAACAGCAATGCTATACTAACTGCAAATAGCAATAATCTCTGCCGTTTGGCGGCTGTTTTTTCTTGAATTAATCGCTTGTGTTCCTCTGCTAGTCGCGCTTCAACTTCCTGGGTACGTTCAGCTTCTAAAACCAGTTGAACTTCTCGCCTGTCGAGTTCAGCACTAGCAGCTAAAAACTGATAGTCTAGGTTGCTCAAGCTTTTTTCTTGTGCCCACATTTGGGCATCTTTCAAAGCTTTTCCGCGCAATAATCGGGAAGCGTCTGTTTGTTGTGAAGCAATCCAAGCATCGAACGTTTGAGAGTATGGGCGCAGTTTCCCTAATTCTTTCTCTACCCATTCCAGGTTAAAAACTTCCGCATAAATCCTGTTTCTTACCTGCAAATAACCATTGTTTTTGATCGCCAATCCCGATAACAATAGTTCGATTTGTTCGGGGGAGTCATCGTTTAACACCCCCTCTAGCCCCCCCTTACTAAGGGGGGGAGCCGAAGGCGGGGAGGTCAGAATTTGTTGATAGATACCGAGTAATCTACCGGCGCGTTGCTCGTTGCGGATAATCCGATCTTTTATAGTCTTTAAATGCTCCGGTTCATCCTGAGATTCCCACTTGTTAATGATATGTTCTCGTACCAAACGATCTACCCAAAACTCCTCCGTTCCTACGGGAATTGTCACCAATTTGGTTGGCATGGATTTAGTTGCTATGTATGCCAAATAACACAATTTTTGCGTTAGAAATGGCTGCCCAGAAGTCCAAGTCAATATCTCTTTGAGAATAGCTTGATAATTAGTGACTACACTTGCCAATCCTGCTGCTAATGGTTGGGCTTCGTGTAGTTCAAATCCTCGTAAATTTATGGCTCTACCAATATTAAAAGGAGTCCGTTTTTTATCAGTAATTAAATCGCTGGGTGTGGCTACTCCAAAAATTGCAAAGGTAATCCGATTATACTCTGGATTAATCGCTCGTTGATTATAGCAAAAGCGAATTAGGGCGAAAAAATCATCGACGGGGAAATCTAGACTAAGGATGCTGTCAATTTCATCAATAAATATAATGATGTGTTCTTCAGGAAATCTGACTAACAAAATATCTTCAATAAAGTGGCTTAATCTTTGTAGAAATGAGACATCTTCTTCATCTCGCCACCAGGTTTTTAAATTAACTTGTCCTAAGAGATTGAAGCCGCGCCATAGTTCCCCAATCGTGCCTTTATACCATTGTAACGGGGTGATATTTTCGCTACCGATGCGGGTCATGTCGATAGTGCTGCATTGGAAATTTTCGGCTTGTAGTCGGTGCAAAGTGCGGACTAAAAGGGAAGATTTGCCCATTTGCCGGGAGTTAAGCACGTAACAAAATTCGCCAGCTTTTAAGGCTTCATAGAGTTCGGAATCCGCTTGTCTGACTACGTAGGTTGGTGCATCATTGGCGAGACTACCGCCGATTTGGTATTGATAATCTTGAATCATTTTGAGTTGATTTTTTTGATAATTTAGCGATCGCCTACTGCCTCCCTCAGAATGCCTGCCTTCTGTGCCTCGAAGAGTCAATCCGCGATCGCGCGCGCCACCACAAGTTCTCCGCAAAGTACCGTTACGCCTCCAAAATGTTACCGTTTTATCATCCTGCCTGTGGCGATCGTGTTACTGTCAGGGTTGAGATCGGCGATCGTGCGTTACCCTTACGGGACTGACTGCTAATCTATACACCCTTCTCTTATATTCTGAGCAGTGGTTCTACTCCGTAGCTCCATCAACTTCCTGCTCTAGTAGGGTTTGCAGCCGATTTCCTAGTTTTGGCTTATTCGCACCCAGTTGTTGCAGTTTGCGCTTAGCTTTGATGGTGACTATTATAGCCTCTAGTTTTCACTCTATAGTAAATAAGATTGCCCATCGAATTGCGAGCGCTACGAATAACTAGGAACTTGAGTTAATATATGCTTTAAACTCATCGAATAAATCTGTACGGTCATATCGCTCCCGGAGCTTAAATCAGTATGGTTCAAATCCTTGATTCCACATTGAGAGAAGGAGAACAAACTCCAGGAGTTTATTTTTCCCCTCAAACTAAGTTGTCCATCGCTCAACTTTTAGATAGAGTTGGTATTGATATTATTGAAGCAGGCAATCCGGCCGTTAGCCCCGAAATTGCAACTTCCATAAAGCGTATTGCCCAGAGTGGATTGAATGCTAAAATCGGTGTCCATTCTCTTTGCCGTATCGATCATGTACAAAAAGCCTTAGATTGTGATATTGATTTTTTAGGCGTTTTTTTCAGCGTTTCACAGCAACGTTTAGAACGGGACTATCAAATTAGTTTACAAGCAGCGATCGATCGAATAGTCGAAGTCATCCTCTATGCCAGAGCGCAGAAACCAGACTTATTGATTCGCTATACGCCGGAAGACACTGTGCGCTCATCAATCGGAAATGCGATCGAGGCAGCAAGTGCAGCCGTACAAGCCGGCTCTAATATCATTAGCATCGCTGATACAACGGGATATGCCACTCCCTTTCAAGCCGATCGCAGCTATTTCTACTATGTAAAAACTTTAAAGGAGGAGCTGGCTAAAAGACAAATGTATCCAAAAATTGAGGTTCATTGTCACAACGATCGAGGCTTAGCTTTGGCAAATGCCTTGGATGCCTATAGAGCCGGAGCAGATATTATTGATGTAACTGTTATGGGATTAGGAGAACGGACTGGGATTGTAGATTTGGCAGAATTACTTGTCAATTTGATGAATACAGATCGGACAGAATCCCGATGGAAACTCAATTATTTAAAGGACTTGTATGAGTTAGTCAGCGAACATTCTCATATCTCCATTTCGCCTCACTCGCCAGTTGTGGGTAAAAATGCCTTCGCTCATCATGCTGGAGTTCATGTAAAAGCGATTTCGCAAGATGAAGAGCTTTACCAAAGTCTGAACCCAGAGCTTTTTGGGTGCAAAAGTAATTTGGTTTTAGGAATGCAATCGGGACGTACTGCTGTTGAATTAGCCCTCAAACAAATTGGCAGACAACACCTAGCGGCAAACTCTACTTTGATCGGTTATATCCTTAAGGAAATTAAAGAAGTTGCTAAACGAGGTACTCCAATTAATATCGAGAAAGAATTGCCACAAATTGTCAGCCAATGTATAGATTCACAGATGATAACTTAGATTGTTCGGCGATTGAAATCGCTACTACACAAACAAAGTCCGCTTGACAAGGACTAAAGAATAAAGGAGTATTTACGCTGGATTTGGTATTAGCTCAGATTCCCACTTTCTAGTCGGGAATCTAGCGATCTAAACCCTGGCACAAATCTCTATCTTCTTCCTTCACCTTCTAAATAAAGTTTTGGGAACTAAAATATTGGCGGTACAACTCGCAGCTCAAGGTACAGCGGTTATTTTCGATATGAATTAGCCCCATGCTATCTAACTTAGAAGCAACTATAGGATCTAATTCAACACCGCGATCCGACTTCACCACTTGTTTTAGTGCGATCGCTAGTTCTGGATATTCTTGCAATGTTACCCAAAGATTCCGCAAATAGTCTTTATAAATTCCCGCCATTGTAGGAGCTTCTTGTAATAGCCTATCTAGTGTTAAACTGTTTTGACAGAGATAGTAAAGAGCGAGCCGCACTAGATAAGGATGTCCCCCCACTATTGCCATCAGACACTTGGCATCTGAACTATCTGTCCAATCCAGTTCATGACGCTTTGCCAAAGCAAGTATCTGCACTTCTGTAAAATAGGGTAATTGCAGCGGTAAACCAACATTAAAAGGCGATTCTGTGAGCTTTAAAGAAATATAAATTTCAGTGGAATGAAGGACGATTAACCGCAGTTTTTGCAGGCTTGCAACCCGTCTTGCTTCTTCGTGCCAGCTTCGCAGTAGTGGCAAAAATTCTCTGGCAATTTTGGGATACTCGAAAATGCGATTGACTTCATTTAATGCTAAGACAAGAGGGCTACCTATTTCTGCTAATATATATTGTTGTAAATAGATCGTACAACTTACTTTACTCCCCATATCTTCATCCCAATAATCATCTAACAGAGGTGGTAATTCTAGGTGACGACTGATGTTGGCACAAAACCACCGCAAAAATTTATCGAGGTTGTCTAAAACACTTCCCTCGGCTTGTTGAATATCTAAACTTACTGTGCGGTAGCCAAGAGAGGTAGCACGGTCTAAAATCCTTAATAGTAGAGAGCTTTTACCCATCTTCCGGGGAGCTTTAATCCGGAGGACACTTCCAGGTTTAGCAATCTCTTTATACGCAAGTTCTTCAATTACTGGATGATGAATATAAAATGGGGAACCGAGCGGTACTGGAGAGCCGGGAAATTCTAAAGGCGTTACTCGGCATTTCCTGCGGGTAAATTCCTGAATTAACTCTTCTTCTTCAGTCGTAAGAGAACGGGATTCTAGGGAGGATCGAAAGTTGGATTTGCTAATTGGAATATCGGAAATTTCGGAGAGAGATTGCCACAAAGAGGAGGCAATATTTCTCAGGTAATGCTCTCCGTAATGAGAGACAGATGCTATATTTGCATAAGTTTTTCCTTCCCAAACTTGGCGGAGAATAATTTCTTGTACGGGATGTAAATCTTTTTGCAATCTGGCGCGAGTTAGCTGTAGCACATCATCTATGGTCATAACCTGCAATTAGCTCGTAAATATTCTGTCTCCAGTTATTAGCTTAAATGGGAATGTAGAATTACTGAGAAGTCGGTTGGATTAACCACAGCCTTACCTAATAATCTGAGGCTAATAAGTTAATTTTTATTTCTCAATCTAGCTTACAACTAATTAGCTTGAGAAATACTTACTGTGCGAACAAGGTAATCGCTTCCAGTCTATCCCAGCCGCAAAAATCAGAACTTTGCACTCAAAGTTAAACATTTAAAAATAGTAACATTGTTTGAGAAAAGGATTTCGTCGCTGTTGATTGAGTCCAAAGTTGAGAGCGATCGCGAGCCACACCTAACTGCCTCATACATACTTTTTTGATTTTGTCAATGTCTAAATTGCTAGTCTTTTTTGGGAGAGGCTAGCACTTATTTGAAAGAAAACTGCGCTCAATTATGTTTGCTTAAGCGTCAAAATGTCATATCGGTGTCACCTCTGACTGTGAAGGCAAAACTCAAGAGGTGACAATTAAGAGGGTTAAATCTGAGTAAATTTAAGTTAATATATTTAATATTCTAACATTCTTGCATCTTACCGATCGCGAGTTTTAACTACAAAAACCGAACTGATTCATTTTTTAGTTCCGTCAGGGTTGCCATCCTCAAGAAAAGCCCCTCTAAAAAATATTAGCAAATAACAGGCTTAAATTCAATGCAAATGGTTAATGGAATGTTTTCAAATTATTTCATTCCTCACGGTCATTGCTACCTCTGGAAGCCAGGATTAGTAGGTCTGCACGTCCTGTCTGATGCTCTGATTGCCGTCGCTTATTTTTTGATTCCCCTCACGCTGATTTATATTGTCAAAAAGCGGAAAGACGTGCCTTTTGACTGGGTTTTCATGTTATTTGGCTCTTTTATTATCTGCTGCGGGATTACCCATATTATGGAAATATGGACGCTGTGGCATCCTAATTATTGGTTCTCTGGTTTTCTCAAAGCAATTACGGCGCTGATCTCGCTATGTACAGCAGCAGTCATCGTAGAACTAATTCCCAAAATTTTGGCAATTCCAAGTCCCGCTCAATTGGCAGCGGCAAATCTGTCTTTACAAAATGAAATTGGAGAACGCAAACAAGCTCAGGAAGCACTTTCGCAATTGACCCTAGAATTGGAAAAACGGGTACAGGAAAGGATGATGGCTTTAGAACTTGCCAATCAACTTTTGCAGCGCGAAAATCTCGATCGTTCGTTAGCTGAAGATTCATTGCGTTACTCTCAATCTAAACTTTTAGAAAAAACTGAGCAACTAGAAAACACTTTGCAACAACTCAAATCCACTCAAACTCAACTGGTGCAAACTGAAAAAATGTCTTCTTTGGGGCAAATGGTAGCTGGAATTGCTCATGAAATTAATAACCCGGTTAACTTTATTTATGGTAATCTCAATCCAGCTCAGGAATACATCCAAGAGATGTTGGGATTGATTGAGGTTTATCAAGTATGCTATCCTCATCCGACCCCAGAAATTCAATATAAGATTAACGCAATTGAACTTGATTTTATTGTAGAAGACTTACAAAAAATCTTTGCTTCTATCAAAATTGGAGCCGAGCGCATCAAGGAAATTGTTAAATCTTTACGCACATTTTCCCGGTTAGACGAAGCCGACATGAAAGAAGTAAATATCCATGAAGGTATCGACAGCACTTTAATGATTTTACAGCACCGCTTGAAAGAACAGCGAAATCGTCCTTCTATTCAAGTCATTAAAGAGTATGGAGATTTACCTGTAGTAGAATGTTACGCTGGACAATTAAATCAAGTATTTATGAACATTATCTCTAATGGTATTGATGCCTTGGAACAGCTAGCCCAGCAGGAGCTATCATTCAAAAACTATTGCCAACAAAATTCCCAGGAAAACTTATCAGCACTTATTTGTCCCAGACTAACAATTCACATTCGCACGCTTTTAGTTAATAACAAGTGGGTGGAAATTCACATTACTGATAATGGTGTTGGCATAGCTTCTGACGCAATGTCTAAACTCTACGATCCATTTTATACCAGTAAACCTATAGGTTATGGTACGGGTTTGGGATTGGCAATTTCTTATCAAATTATAAAAACTCATGAAGGCGATTTACGCTGTATTTCAGAAGTGGGAAAACGTACTGAGTTTATCATTAAAATTCCCTTAAAGTCACAAATCAGCGAACTAGCAAGCTGTACAGAAAAAGTTTTGGTAAAGCAGTAATATTTGGAAGTTTTTGAGCTATTTAGGGTGGTGCATACTAATTAACACGGTTGTATAATGTAGTTATTGTCCGACTTAATATTATCTCTCAGCAAATATTTATGTGGCAAGTAGTCAAAAACATCTTTGATCCAACTCAGTATATGCCGCACGGTCACTGCTATCTGTGGCAAACGCCTCTGGTTTGGCTGCACATAACTGGCGACTTTTTGATTGCGATCGCCTACTTTTCAATTCCGGCGATGCTGATTTACTTTGTTTACAAGCGGCGCGACGTTCCTTTTTTAGCAATATTTGCTTTATTTGGTGCATTTATTATTCTCTGCGGTACGGGTCACTTATTAGAAATTTGGACATTGTGGCATTCTGCTTATTGGCTCTCTGGGATCGAGAAAGCAATTACTGCCCTAGTTTCCTGCTTTACTGCTGGACAGATGGTAACGCTTCTACCGCAGTTTTTATCTTTAAAAACTCCCCAAGAATTAGAAGCAATTAATATCAAATTACAGCGGGAAATTGTCGTGCGCGAAGATGCAGAACTAGCTCTACGCTATGCTTATGAGAACTTAGAAAACAAAGTGCAAGAACGCACAGCAGAGTTAAAAAGAACTAACGATTACTTGGAAGCAGAAATTAAAGAAAGAATTAATGCTGAATCTGCGTTGAGAGAAAGAGAAATCCGTTTAACAGAACAACAAATTGGCTTGCTAGAACTAGCAAAAAGTGACCGCCTTTACGAAGGAAATATCGGCGATGCTTTCAAAGAAATTACTCAAATAGCAACTCGTACCTTGAATGTCGCTCGTGGTAGCGTTTGGCTTTACAAGGAAGATAAATCAGCGATGTGCTGTGCCGATCTTTACGAATTGACAGCTAACCAACATACCCAGAGTGGAGAACTAGAACTAAGAGTGGTGGATTATCCTAACTATTTTCAAGCTGTAAATGCAGAGCAGTCGATCGTAACAGTTGATGCTAAAACCGATCCTCGTACTCAAGAGTTTACCGAATCTTATTTAATTCCATTAGGAATCTACTCCATGTTAGATGTTTCTATTACCCATCAAGGACAAGTTGTAGGCGTAATTTGTTTAGAACATCAGGGGACACCAAGAAATTGGAAGATCGATGAACAAAACTTTGCTAGTTATTTGGCACAAATGGCAGCTTTAGCAATGGAATCTCGCGAGCGCAAGCAAGCGGAGAAAGAATTGCGCTCCGTTACCGAGCGATTGCAACATTTATTGGCTGCGACTCCGGCAGTTATTTTTAGCTGCAAATTAGAGGATAATTATGACGTAACATTTGTCAGCGAGAACGTTGTTTCGTTAATTGGCTATGAAGCGCGAGAACTTGTTGATGGTTCCCTTGATTGGCATAGCCTCGTTCACCCAGAAGATCGAGAAATTATCGATACTGCATACGAACAGCTATTAGAAAAAGAGCTCATCTCTTATGAATACCGGGAACAGCACAAAGATGGTAAATATCGGTGGATCTACGATGAGGTTAAGTTGGTCAAAGATGCTGGAGGAATACCTGTGGAATGTGTTGGTTATGGGGTAGATATTACCGATCGCAAACAAGCAGAAGCAGCTTTACAACAGCAACTAAAAAGAGAACGGCTTGTTAATTCCATTCAAGAGCGAATTCGCTCCTCTCTCAACCTAGAAGAAGTGATGATAATGGCTGTTGAAGAAGTGCGTAAGTTTCTGTCAACCGATCGCACAGTTATTTACCGCTTTAATCAAGATTGGAGCGGATTTATAGCCGTTGAGTCAGTAGCAACAGGTGTGATGCCAATTCAAGGCATTGATATTAACGATCCTTGCTTTCGGGAACGCTATATTTCTGTTTACCAGCAAGGGCGTGTTCGAGCGATAGACAATATTTATACGGCAGATATTTCCGAATGCCACATTGATTTACTCAACCAGTTTGAAATTAAAGCCAACCTAGTTGTTCCCATTTTACAAGGGGAAAATTTATGGGGCTTACTCATTGCTCATCACTGTTGCAGTCAAAGACAATGGCACTCTTCTGAGATAGAATCTCTTAGACAAATTTCTGTTCAGCTAGCAATAGCTATTCAGCAATGCACGCTATTTGAACAAGCCAAAACCGAAATTACCGAGCGCAAGTTGGCAGAGCAAGCCTTACGAAAAGCTGTCATAGCGGCTGATGCTGCTAACCTTGCCAAAAGTGAATTTCTCTCTTCTATGAGCCATGAATTGCGTACTCCCCTGAATGCAATTCTGGGATTTAGTCAAGTGATGGTGCGCGATTCCTCTCTAAAAAATGAACATCAGCAACACCTACAAATTATCAATCGTGCGGGCGAACATTTACTTTCGCTAATTAATGATATTTTGGAAATGTCCAAAATTGAAGCAGGCAAAAGTCAGCTTAATGAAGCTAGTTTTAATTTAATCCGCTTACTAGGAACTTTAGAAGAGATGTTCCGCTTGAAAGCTGAATCTAAAAAATTGCAGCTAATTTTTGACCTGGGTAAAGAGGTACCGCAATTTGTTAAGGGAGATGAGGGAAAATTGCGCCAAGTTTTGATTAATCTTGTAGGAAATGCGATCAAATTCACAGAGACGGGTAGCGTTACCTTGCGAGTCAAACTGAACTCTGAAAATCAGATATCTTCCCTTGCTCTTCCTCTGCGATTTGAAATAGAAGATACAGGGCCCGGCATTGCCGCAGAAGAAATGAATAAGTTATTTGCACCCTTTGAGCAAACAAAAACAGGTCAGAAATCTCAACAGGGAACGGGGTTAGGTTTACCAATTAGCCGCAAATTTGTACAAATGATGGGAGGCGATATTAGCGTTACCAGTATGGTTGGGTTTGGTAGTAAATTTGCTTTTGATATTCAACTCGATTTGGCAGATCCAATCGGTGTTCAACTGCTTAAACCGCAACGCAAAGTAATTGGTTTAGAACCTAATCAACCAGAATACCGCATCTTGGTGGTGGACGATCGCGCAGATAACTGTCTAGTCATAGATAGATTATTGTCACCATTAGGTCTACTCGTGCGCGAAGCTAGAAATGGTGAAGAAGCTATTGCTATATGGGCGGATTGGCAACCGCACTTAATCTGGATGGATATGCAGATGCCGGTGATGAATGGCTATGAAACTACAAAAAAAATTAAAGCTCATCCTCTCGGAAAACAAACCATCATTATCGCTCTGACTGCTAGCGCTTTTGAAGAGGAAAGACAAACCATTTTAGCCGCTGGCTGTGATGATTTTATGCGTAAGCCATTCCAGGTAACTGTATTATTTACTAAAATGGAAGAACTTTTAGGAGTGCGCTACATTTACGAAGAACCTATTGCTGTAAAACTCAACACGGAAACGGATAGTGAAATAATTTCTAACAATCAATCTGTAGAATTGCAACTATCCCAAATGCCTCCAGAGTGGGTGGAAAAAATTTATGATGCTGCTAATGAATGTTGTGACGACAAAATTCTCCAGTTAATTGAGGAAATGCCTGTAGAATTTTCCTCGGCAGCAGAATCTATAACTGCTTTAGCCAAGGATTTCCTATTTGATGAAATTATTGAGCTAGCGAAATTGGCACTCAGCATACAGAAGGAATAATACCCCTTCAGTTAATATATTCCCATCAACAAAATTATCTAACTAATGGCATGGACAGCAATCCAGCTTCTACAATTCAAGCCAGTATTCTCGTAGTTGACGATACGCCTGATAATGTGAGGCTTTTATCTACAATCCTCACTGAGGAAGGGTATCAAGTTCGTAAAGCACTAAACGGACAAAGGGCCTTGACAACAATACAGGAGTTTCCGCCCGCTTTGATTTTGCTGGACGTGATGATGCCAGATATGAATGGCTATGAGGTGTGTAAAAAATTAAAAGATTCACCACAAACCTCCTCGATTCCAGTGATTTTTTTAAGCGCGTTGGATCATGTCTTAGATAAGGTAAAAGCTTTTGAAGTGGGAGGTGTTGATTATATTACAAAACCTTTTCAAGATCGGGAAGTGCTGGTGCGAGTTGCCAATCAATTAATGATTCAAAATCAGCAACAGTTACTCCAAGAGCAAACTAAACAACTACAAGAGTGCGTTGGGCGATTGCAAAACGAAATTCAAGAACGACAACGGGCAGAACTAGCTTTACGCATTGCTAAAAAAAAGTCGGATCATTTATTGCTAAATATTTTACCTGCCGCGGTAGTTGAAAACTTGAAAAAAGGCGCAGGTTCTGCTGCCGAGAGATTTGATTCAGCCACAGTTCTTTTTGCCGATATTGTCGATTTTACGTCTATGGCTGCTAGGACTTCACCTCTAGAATTAGTAAGTTTACTGAACCAGATTTTTTCAAAATTTGACCAGCTAACTGAAAAACACGGTTTGGAGAAAATTAAAACAATTGGAGATGCTTATATGGTCGCAGGGGGGTTGCCTATAACCAGATTAGATCATCTAGAAGCGATCGCGGACATGGCTTTGGATATGCAGTCAGCGATCGGCGATTTTAAAACCGATCTCGATCGACCTTTTCAAATTCGGATTGGCATTCATACAGGGCCAGTGGTTGCTGGCGTGATTGGTACAAAAAAATTTACTTACGATTTGTGGGGGGATACCGTTAATGTTGCTTTTCGGATGGAATCTCAAGGATTACCAGGATACATTCAAGTTACTACTGATATTTACGATCGGTTAAAAGATGAGTATCTATTTGAGGAACGGGGCACGATTAATGTTAAAGGTAAAGGAGAGATGCTTACCTATTGGCTAAAAGCTAAAAAAGTTAATTAAACAGGATTTAGGCAACTGTCACTCGGACTGAGATCGAAACCAAATTCCGCAGATAAGACTCGGATTCCTTGGACTTTTGAAAAGTCCCAGAAGCACAAATTAACCATTTCCGACTTGAGTTTCTCCACTTTCATAATTCATCAATCTACCCGATCTGTATATAGCGCCCTCTCTAGCACGAAGAATATCAGAGTGCGATCGCCATTTAGTAAGCCGTCGCCGTTACCGCCACTGTTTGACGATATTCCCGTCCGATTTTTTTAATTATTCTTGCTAAATTCCCCACAGATTCCAGAGGGATCTACTTGAAATTCAAACAGTGAACTTTCTTCCCCTTTGCAGTAACCTCCCTGATAAAACTTACAAACTGCACAGCAATTTTCTCCCGTACTAACAGCATCATATATAGCCTTCTGGGATGATAAATTTTTCGGGGTAATTGGGCTCAATTTCAAATGATAGCCTTCCCAAGAAGCTTTCAATATCCCACTACTTGCCAACAGTTGCCACCGAGGATCGTTTTCCACTACTTCCAACGGGATTTGTAACCAAGCTCCTTCTACTTCTGCTTCTACACTTACCTCAAACTCTTGAGGTAGTTCAATCTTGGCAATTTGCGATTTAGAAATATGTTCTGGTGCTTGTCCATATTCCACTCGCTCCCCGACATTAGGAATATGAATATAATGCTTAGATTTTAAATCTCCCGAATCTGCCAGAGAGTGCAAAGCATTACCGCAACCGTGAATCAAAATCAGGTGTTTTGGATTCACTTTGTTAATGACTTGTGTTAACCCTATTTTATCAGCATGAGCGGACAAATTGAATCTTTTAATTTGCGCTTTGACAGTGATTTTCTTGCCATCTAACTCAATTTCATCTCCAACAGCTAAGTTCTGCAAAAGTCGGCCGGGTGATTCTTCATCCGTGTAGCCTGATATAAAAATAGCTGCATTTTCTCTCTCTAACAAAGTTTTAGCATAGTATACCGAGGCACCGCCGCTCAACATCCCGGAACTGGCAACAATAACACTGGGTTTAGCCATTGCTAAGGGGCGTTCTTTGGGATTGCCAATAGGAATAATTGGTGGCATTCCATTCAAATCAAAAAATGGTTCTCGATTGCATTGTTGAACAAAGTTCTTTACTGAATCAGGCAAAAGATCTAGGTTATCTCTAAAAGTTTCAGTTACGCTTCGCACTAAGCCATCAACGTAAACGGGAACCTTTAAAGTATGGAAAGTAGTGCTAGTGCGAATAGCTAATAAAATTTCTTGTGCTCTCCCCAAAGCGAAGGCAGGAATTAGCACGTTTCCGCCTGATTTAACTACTTCTGCAATCGCATCAATTAACGCTGTTTCTTGAGTTTTTCTGCCAGGGTGAGTATCCCCCCCGTAGGTAGATTCTGTAATCAAAATATCTGCTTGTGGCAAGTCAGCTAACCGTAATCCAGTAGTAGTACGGCTAGAAGTGGTATTATAATCACCAGTATAAATTAGCGATCGCTCTCCGCAAGTCATATAAATACACGCAGCTCCTAAAATGTGACCTGCATTGATAAATCTTACTTTTAATCCTGGCAAAGGTTCAAAATCAACCCCCACAGGTTGCGTTTCTAATCTAAATAAAGTACGCTCCAAATCTACATCGTCAAAAAGTGGCGTAGAATCTTCATTGAGAGATTGTACCTTCAAACAATCGCGCAACATAATGTGAGCAATTTCTCTAGTCCCCTGAGTGCAAATTATCCGCACGCCGGGATAGCGGTTATGGAATACAGGCACAGCACCCAAATGGTCTAAATGTGCGTGAGAAACTATTAATAGATCGGGATTGTTTAGATACTCTAATGCAGGTAAAGGATCGTAGCCTTTCGGACGTGAACCACAATCTAAAACCACCTCATAAGGCCCTATTTCTATGCGAAAACATGAAGCCCCAATCCCTCTAGCTGCTCCCAGAGGCGTAACCACTAAGTGAGTATTCTCAGCTAGATTTGAGTCTTCTTGAGAAGTCAGCGGGTACTGATAAACGCGGGGTTTTTTGTTGCCAACAATCTTGACTCTTGCCCGCTGTTGAGTTAAGGGGTGAAAAGCCTCCCATTCCCATGTTTTATTTGAACGTAGCTTGGGTCTGTCTAGGTTCCAATCTTCAAGTTGAGTTTCTGCAATTAAGGCCGAGAGCGCTGCTTCAGTGGGAGGAGAAACATTATTTTTAGCAGTAACTAGCGGCTGATTATCCCCAGGGGTTTCAATTAGTAAATCGGTAGATTGTGGCTCTAAAGAGATGGCAGTAAATCCATTTTCTTCTGTAATATTCGCGATCGCTAACTCGCCTTCCGACTTACCAGATTGCTGATGTTGAGATGCTAAGATAGGTAAAGCTTCATCTAAAGAATTATGCGTTTCCTCAATAATAGTACCTGATTGAACGTGCAAGAAGGCTCCTTGACGGACAGCAATTATCTCCCATAGATGACCAACTTTCATGCGACGATCGGGAGATAGTAAGGTAACTTTTAATATTTTCTCCCCTGGTCTAGTTACCTTAATCTGAACAAAATTGTATTTCTTGCCTAGCTGTACAATTCGCCCCGATAACAAGCATTTATCTTCTTGATTTTCCTTGAGATTAACTTTCGAGAAATTTAACAAAGTTAGATTGGAAATCTGACCAGTAGAATCGGTACTGGGTATCGCTTGCCACAACATAACTTCAGAGGAATATAATGCTGGCAGCGAACTAACCGGAAATTTAGTATCCTGTCGGCATACCAGATAATTTGTTCCTTCTCTCGACTCGATATGTCCAACGAGAGTGAAGTGAAAGTTGGAGGAAGTAGAGGAAGTAGAGAGAGTATCTATTTTTGAAGTCATTTTCAGGCGGTAGAGTGAAAGAGAGTTGTTGCAATGCGGTACTTTAATAGTATCAGATTTGCCAACATTAATAAAACTGCGATCGCTCGCACTTCATTCACCAGAGAGCTGCGTTACCAGCAATCTTCCCTAAATCCTATATTATAATTTCACTGACCAATTAGCCATTAGCCATATACCTACTTTAACTGAAAGCTACTGTTATGTTTTGCTAAAAGCTGAAGATACTTTTCGTTCGTTTTGGCCAGTATCAATTTCTCTTTAAAAATAACCGCCGATTTCGCTTTTACCGGATCTATTTCCAGAGGCAATATATCTTTTCTGGCTAACATTTCCGCTTCAGTCGAGCTTTCCTTCTGAGGATTTGACTTATATTTTTTCCCGCTTTTATGATTAGCATAGCGGCGGGAGCGGGTATAGCCCATCTGCAAAAACTTGCGAGCCATATCCGCTCCTACAAAATCCTCATGTTCCAAATACTCTAAAAACATGGAGTAGATTTTATTGCTAGATTCCCTAGCAATTTCAGGAGTTTTAAATCTCCAATAAGGCAGAATTTCTCCTTTGTAGGGTTCCACCAATAGCACTCCCTGCTCCCCTTTACCAACGCGATAAAGCTCAGGATGTTCCCGAAAATTTAGGGTTTTGAAATCCAGAGAATAATCAAACTGTTTCATTTTGCATCTTCAGTTTCGTAGGGAATAATTGAAGCACGGGGTCGATCTTCATCAGGTTGAGTGTATAGCCACGCCCAGTAAATAAAGACAGCTTGGAAAGGCAGCCTTAGCCAGTACAATAGTTGATTGTGGGGAATCCCATCTATGGGAATATTGTTAACTGCCATGTTAATATTGGCGGGAAATACGGCAATAAAGAGGGCAATCAAGCCCCAGGCTGCGGCACGGCTCACTGGCGGAACTAACAGCCCAATTCCTCCTAGAATCTCGAAGAAACCACTGATATAAACTAATTCTTTGGGGTAGGGAAGTTGCGGGGGCACAATTCGGACAAATTGATCCCATGATACAAAGTGCAGCACTCCTACAACAGTCAAGGATAGTGCTAGAATCACTCGCCAGAGTTCTTTTTGGTTTTTCATTGAATGTGAGACAAATTTTTACGTAATCTATGTTAGCACTGAGCTAGGCTAACCTGAACTAGACTTAAGGCGTAAAATAGCTATTGCCAAAGTAGTACACGCGCTTTGAATTAGTCATCTTCTTACACTAATTACCACTTAACTATTAACTGTTAACACCTTCACGGGAATATCGACTTTAAACTCTGCACCACTTCCCAAGGAAGAGTGACAAGTTATCTGCCCTTTATGCTTTTCCACGATAATTTGATAACTTGTTAATAACCCTAGCCCGCTGCCTTTTCCTACTGATTTAGTGGTAAAAAATGGATCGAATAACTGAGATTTGACCTCATCGGCAATCCCCACACCATTGTCTTTAATTCTAATAGTAATAGTAACCGCATTAGTTAACTCTGTGGTAATCCAAATTGTGGGAACTGAAGATTTAGAGATATCTTGTTCATCTTTTGACTCTAAAGCATCAATAGCATTACTTAACAAATTGAAAAACACCTGGTTGAGCTGACTAGCATAACAAGTAACTAATGGTAAATTTCCATATTCTTTAATAACTTGAATCTGTAATGATTTCCCCTCTGGCTTCAACCGATGTTCCAACAATAGTAGAGTGCTGTCAATTCCTTCGTGAATATCTACAGCTTTAATATCTGACTCGTCCAAACGAGAGAAGATGCGTAAGGCAAGAATTGTTGTGCGGATGCGATCCGTACCCTTTTGCATAGAATCTAGGAGTTGTTCCAAGTCGGGAACCAGAAAGTCTAAATCTATTTCATCGATCGCGGCTTGAATATTTGTCGTCGGAATGGGGTAAGCTTCTTTATAAAGAGTAATCAATTTTAACAAGTATATAATATATTGACGAGCATGATTAATATTACCAGAAATAAAGTTAATTGGATTGTTAATTTCGTGAGCTATTCCGGCCGCTAACACGCCCAAACCGATCATTTTTTCTTTTTGAACCAGTTGTATTTGAGTATTTTTTAGTTCTTCCAATGCTGATTCGAGCTGTGCATTCTGCACTTGCAGTTTAGTTTGAAGAGTTTTAATCTTAAGTTGGCTTTGAATTCTTGCTAAAATTTCTTCAAGCTGAAAAGGCTTAGTGATATAGTCTACGCCACCTATCTGAAAAGCTTTAACTTTATCCACCACACCATCCAAAGCACTTAAAAAAATCACAGGAACAGCAGAAGTTTTAACATCATTTTTGAGATGTTCGCACACCTCATAACCATTCATACCGGGCATATTAATATCTAACAATATTAAATCCGGTAAAACCGCTTTAACTGCGGTCAATGCCATTTTCCCATTAAGTGCTTTGCGAACATTATATCCTTGTTCTACCAGCAGAGAAGATAAAAAACGAATATTATCTGGCGTATCATCAACAATTAGAATGTCAGCAGTTTTAGTCATATCTTACCACCGAGGAGCCGATAGAATTAAATTTCTTGCTGCTGTTGCTTCCAAAGGTTTAGAAAACAGATACCCCTGACCAAAGGGGCAATTTAAACTTCTAAGTTGGGCTAACTGTTCTTGGGTTTCAATTCCTTCTGCAATCGCATTCATTCCCAAAGCCTGACTAATACTCATAATTGCTGATATCAACCCCATATTTTCCGCTTTTCCATCCAAACGTTGCACAAAAGAGCGGTCAATTTTTAAATTGTCAACAGGAAAAGAATGTAGGTAGCTCAGGGAAGAATAACCCGTGCCGAAGTCATCGATACTCAATTGAATGTGCCGTTCTCGGAGTTTTTGGAGAATAACCGCAGCAGATTTAGCATTTTCCATAATAGCACTTTCTGTAATCTCCAATTTCAGAAAGTTGGGATTAAGTTGGGTTTGGGTCAAAATTTGGTCAATTTGCTCAATTAAATCTGGCTGTGCAAATTGCCGCACCGAAAGATTAACGCTCATCGTTAAAGGATAGTCAGCTACTTTTTCCTGATGCCATAGACGCAACTGGCGGCAAGCTTCCCCCAAAACCCACTTGCCAATAGAATTAATCAAACCAGTTTCTTCTGCTGCGGGAATAAATAGTGCGGGAGAAACTAGACCCTGTTGGGGATGTTGCCAGCGCACTAGCGCCTCAAATCCAAAAATTCTGCCGGTATTTAGAGCAACAATTGGCTGATAGTAGACAATAAATTCCTGTTGGTTGACAGCCCTACGGAGGTCATTCTCTAGCTGCAAAACTTTAAGAGCAGCATCGTGCATTGCTGGATCGAAAATTTGATACTGACCTTTGCCCAAATTCTTGGCTCGATACATTGCGGTATCCGCATCCCGCAACAAATGCTCTGGCTGTTCGTAATTAAAATTTCCTACAGCAATCCCAATACTGGCATTAATAAAAACTTCATACCTTTTAAGTTGAAACGGCAAAGCAAGTCTCTGAAGTATGCGTTCTGCTGACTGGGTGGCCGTAGCAATATTTTCAATATCCACTATCAAAACTGCAAATTCATCGCCCCCCAACCGAGCTAGGGTATTTTTGGGATGCAGAGATTTTTCTAAACGGCGAGCGAGGGCAATTAGCAGTTCGTCGCCAACGGGATGACCAAGAGAATCATTAATAACTTTAAAGCGATCGCAGTCCAAAAATAGCACTGCAAACTGATAGCCTTTAACTTCTTTTGAACAATTAAGAGCTTGTACTAAACGTTCCATAAATAACACTCGGTTGGGCAAACCAGTGAGGGCATCATGGAGCGCCATTTTTAGCAGTTGCTCCTCTAAGAGCTTCCGTTCGCCTATCTCCCGCTTCAGTTCAGAATTAGCTGCTTCTAGTTGGTGAGTGCGCTCTTTTACTCGCTCTTCCAGTTGATAATTTAGTTGTTTTTTTTCTAGTTCTGCGGCTCTAAGTGCAAGTTGATTTTGGACGCGAGCTAACACTTCTGCAAGTTGAAAAGGCTTCGCGACGTAATCGGCACCTCCTACGGCAAAGGCTTTTACTTTATCAAAAGCATCACTGAGAGCACTCAAGAAAATCACAGGAATTTCCGCTGTTTTCGGATCGGCTTTCAAATGCGTACAAACCTCATACCCATCCATTTCCGGCATCATAATATCGAGCAAAACTAAATCAGGCACAACAGCTTGCGCGGCTGTTAATGCCATTTGCCCGTTTAATGCCTTGCGAACGTGATATCCCTTTTTAGTCAGCATTTTAGAGAGAAGGCGCAAATTGTCTGGGTTGTCGTCAACAATTAAGATATCTTCTTGGACGATGCCAACCTGATTCCCATCCATTTTAGCTTTTCCCTACTTGCTTAGATTTTAATTTTTAACTTTTTAATTGACAGCTATTTGAGCTAACTCTAGAATTTTATCGAACCGGAAATTCTCAACTAAGTCACCTATTGCCAAGGCAAGGGCGGAATTTTCTGCCGGGATTTTTTCCAGGAGCCGATAAATCAGAGAGTCACTACCTTGGGAAGCAGCTAGATATAGCTGTTTTATCCAATCCTCCGGCATTAGTTGCAAGGTTTCTGGCTGAAGGATTCTAGAAAAATCACACACTTCGCTTTCAGGATTTTTGGTTCTATCTTCCCCATCATTTTCGTATAGATAATTCACTCCTAAATATTGACTCATTTTAGCTAGCAGCTCTTGTTCTTTAAAAGGTTTACGCACCATATCATCACATCCTGCTGACAAAATCAGTTGTTGCTCTTCTTCAAAGACGCTAGCAGTTAAGGCAATAATTACTGTTTCGCGACTCTTTGACTGAGCTCTGATCTTTTTGGTAGCTTCATATCCGTCGATAACGGGCATCCTCATGTCCATCCAGATTAGGTGCGGCTCCCAACTTTCCCATAGGGCTATGCCTTGTTGACCATTTTCGGCTTCGCGCACTTCAAAGCCGAGTGAACTGACTAGCCGAACTAGGAGTAGGCGGTTAGCAGGATTGTCCTCGACAATCAAAATTCGGTGGGCAGGTTGGTTGGGCGCTAAACCGAGAATTTTTTTATTGATAGCCTGAGCTTTCTCACTCTCAATTCTATCAACGGAACTAGCCTGAATGTCAAAGGTAAATTTAGCACCTTGACCCAGTTGGCTGCTGACGGTAATTTCTCCTCCCATCAATTGTACGAACTTTTGACTGATAGGTAAGCCCAAGCCTGTACCTTGACCTGATTTCAAACCTGTTGCAGTTTGTCCGAAGGCTTCAAATAACTTGTCGAAATCCTCTGGAGCAATACCAGGGCCAGTATCTTCAACTTCAAACTGAAGGAAGAAGGAAGAAGGAAGAAGGAAGAAGGAAGAAGGAATATTGGTATTTTCTTTCTGTTCGTTATTACTTCTTTCTTTTTCGCAGATTCTCACTCGCAGACAAACATTACCGTTCTCGGTAAATTTAATTGCATTGCCAAGGAGATTGATCAAAATTTGACGTAGTTTACTTTGGTCGGTTTTTACATATCTCGGTACTGTTTTTGCTCGCTCAAAAGTCAGTTTCAAAGCCCTGGATTGAGCTTTGAGTTGCAGCAGATCTTCAAGGTTGTCGAGTAAGTTGTAGAGATCGAATTCATTTTCATAGAGTACCATCCGCCCCGCCTCGATTTTTGACATTTCCAGAATATCGTTAATTAATTCCAGTAAATGTTCGCCGCTGCGGTTGATAATGTTTAAATATTGTATGTGCTCTGTTGATAGCCCTCGATCGCGGTTCATCAGTTGGCTAAAACCAAGAATGGCGTTGAGCGGTGTTCTCAATTCGTGGCTCATGTTGGCAAGAAATTCGCTTTTGGCGCTGTTAGCGGCATCAGCAGCTTCCTTAGCTAATTTCAGTTCTGCCGCTTGCTTTTGAGTTTGAGCTAACAATTCTGCTTGCTGTATGGCAACTCCCAATTGAGCTCCAATTTGGACTACCATTTTAATTTCTGCTTCGCCCCACTCTCTAATATCGGAATTTTGATAAGTTGCCAGTAACCCCCAAAGTTTACTACTACAAAAGATAGGAACGATGATGTAAGCCCGTGCCTGAAATTGCTCTAATAGGTCAATGTAACAGGTGTCAAATCCGGATTGGTAAATGTTGGAAACGGAACGATAATATGTTTTTTGGTGGTAAAAACCGCCTTGATTTGCTTGCAGGTAAGTATCTTCTATGGGTTCCCCAGTAATGCTTAATGTTTTGGTGGCGCAATTCTCTTTTTCTATAGTTGTTTCTTTTAGCTGAGGCTGATTTATTTGTGACTCTAATAGCACTTTCCAGCCGGGTGCTACTGACTCAGCGACGAAATTTCCACTCCAATCAGGGTTGAAACGGTAAACTCCAACGCGATCGCAGTTGATAGCTTGTCGCAATTCAGAAGTTGCCGCGCTGAAAATCCGATCGATTTCTAACGTTTGGCGAATTCGCTGCATCATAAATGCAATTGCCTTTTCTCGTTCTGCTGTCTCCCGTAAAGCTAATTCTGCCCGTTTGCGATCGCGTGACTCCATTGCTAGAGAAGTCATATAAGCTAAATAACTGCTAAAGTTTTGCTCTTCAATTGCCCAATTTCTCGCCGTTCCTACCTGTTCTAAACAAATTACTCCTACAGTTTGCCCCTTGAAATTAATCGGAGTGTCTAACATAGAGGCAATTGATAGAGGAGTTAAATATAATTCGCTAAACTCTTGAGTTCGTGGATGAGTATGAGCGTCGTTGGCTACAATCACTCGATCTGTTTCTAAACCTTCAAAATAGTTGGGATAGTCAGTAGCAGAAAGTTTTGTACCTTGACTGTGCCTGTTGGGAGTAACTTCGTACAAATCAGCACAGTAAATCTCTGATTGGCCCTCGCTATAAAACCACACGCTAGCTCTTTCTACGCTCAAAGTCCGGGCTGCCAATTCGGTAATTTCCCTCAAAGCTCCCTGGATATTTCCCTCATAAATACTTTGTTTTTTTGCTAATTTCAGCAGTCCATCCTGTTGTTTGCGGAGGCGGATCTCGCTTTTTCGTAAAGCCGATTCTGCCACAATTCTTTCTCTAATTTCATTCTCTAAAATTGCATTGGTTTCTACTAGCTCTGCTGTTCGTTCTTGCACCCGATTTTCTAAGTCTTCATAGGCGCGGTTTTTGGCAACTTCTGCCCTCTGGCGCTGAAGTTCAGCGGTGGCTCTACCAGCAAATACTCTCATAATTGCCTTGGCACTTTCCTCATTCGCCAAAGGGCGATCGCTGTTGATACACAATATTCCAATTACTTCTCCGTTCGCCGAAAGTAGCGGCACACCCAAATAGCAAACAGCTTCCATCTTCTTTAAATCTGTAGCTTTAGGGAAAAGTTCCTGTACTCGCTCTGGGAAGTATTGCAGCGATGTTTGCTCGATCGCGAGTTCGCAAGGAGTATCGGACAATGTATATTCAAAGTTGTCTTCAATATTGTTACCGTTCCAGAAAGCCAGCGCTTTCAATTGCTTGGATTCCTTGCTCACTATTTCGGCAACAAAGGCGTGGCGAACGTCCAGAGCTTTTGCTAGATATTGCGTTAAAGCTGAGAAAAATTTCTCTCCCGTTACTGAAGCTGTGGCAGCTACAATACTTTTGAGAGCTTCTTCTGCTTTTTGCCGTTCAGCGATTTCGTGTTCTAATTCTCGGTTAATCGTTTCTAATTGTTCTGAGTTCCTCAGAGCAAAAAATTTAGGTAGCAGCGTTACCATTTGTGCTACCGCGTAACAGAAAATCAAGCCGGTAATCGCTTGCTCAACCACACTCAACCAGTAAAGCGGATGCCATAGCGTCAAAATTTCTAGTAAGTGACCTGTACCGCTGAGCAGGGTAAATACTCCAACTAAAATAAATATTCCTAGAAACGGAACATCCCTGCGCTTGTATATGAAATAGATTAACATCGCCAGAATTGAAAAATAGGCGATCGCGATCGACAAATTCGATAAAATGTGAAGCCATAGCAGTTGAGGTTGCCACAGGTAACAGTTACCGTGAGGGAGAAACCGACCTGATGAAAAGAACTCCTCGAAGATTGTCAGCATAGGTTTTTTGTTCTAAATATGCCACCTGTCGGTCGATAATAATAGCCAATTATAGCCAAAGAGGCTGGAGTGGATAGGGGCAGGCTCTTGTATATACAAAGAGCGTCTCCTGTCTCTGAGGGTGAGAGAGATTATTCATGACTTTGGGTTGAGCGCAACCAACTGCTATGCTACCCATAAGCTAGAGATGAAAAATTAAAATAGATCTCGTTTTTAAGGAAGTAGAGCAGCTTGAAATTTATTAAAATTCTATTGATATGATTGGGAAGACTGAGAACTGTATAAACTATAGTAGATAGTAAATAAAGCCATTCCTTTTCTTGCTTTCCCTACCTTACCTTAGTCCAGTTTCAAAACTGTCCACTCTCACTCCTATTGATTTGAAGCTCAAACCCTATCTTCAGCGTTTTTCCCCAGAAACTAAAAGTCCGATTGCATTGTTCAGTTTTACAAAGTGTCCTTGTTATCTACCACCTTTAATTAACGATGTCTATTGTGTAAGTTAACTAACTAATCGGCAAATCACAGCCAGAGGGAATATGCCACAACCAATTGCACAGCAAAAAGATACAGCAGCTTGGGTGATTCAGTGTTGGGCTTCTTTTATTCTTGCCCTTTCTGCGACTACTTTTGGCATTATTTATTTACCAGTTGATAACTGGGTAAAAGGGTTTATGGGGATGGGATTAACTTTCTCCGTCGGCTCCTCTTTTACGCTGGCAAAAACCATTAGAGATAACCACGAAGCTACAAGATTAAATGCTCGTATTGATGAAGCCAGAGTTGAGAAAATCCTCGCCGATCACCATCCTCTTAAATAATATAAACTCGGACAATTCCTGTAACAAGAATAGGATTTATGCACTAAAATGTAAGATGGGTGGTCGCCGTAAATAAGCTCATAACTTATCATCAATATTTGTTGGCGATCGCTCACCTTACAAGTTCTCGCTGAAAATAGTATACAATTAGCAATTAAGTAAGTCCACCTAATTAAACATAAGATCGGGATGGCTAAAAAGCTGACTGTATAAACATTCTTCCTTCTCTCCTAGATAACTAAATCCTTCTTCCTTCTACTTAGCAATTAACCGTTAACAATTACTCAAGCATCTGCCGGATTAAGATTCATCATTTCCCAAGTAGTATAAGTACCAATGGGACTCCAAACTATATAAGGAAGTAGCAGCAAGGCCGCAGAAGTCGAAATTGGCCAGATGGTCAGAGCGACTATAATACTTAAAATCGCACCCGTTCCCCCAATAATAGTACCAACTTTGAGGCTGCGAACAATGCACATCACAGGCGTGTAAGCTATTGTTACTAATTCTAAAAGTAGGTACAATCCCATTCGCAGCCAAGTTGCTGAAGTTCCCGGTTCTTTTTCCCAGACGATAACTGCTGACCAAGCAGCGCAAATAAAAATTACCGTCCAAATCACCGGAATTGCTTTTTCAAAAACTAACCATTTGGGTCGTTGCAAGCGGTTAAACCACTTGATGTCATGAGGTCTAATTAAACTACTAGCTAAGGCTACTAAAAAGGCAACGCCTCCAATTACCATCCATGATTTAATCATTTTTCTACCCTTTTGCAAATCATACCGATCGATTTTAGAGATTGAAAGAGGGACTCTAAGTAATTATAGAGCGATTTTGGCATATAAAGAAGAGTCTGACATCAGTCTGTAGTTAGAATTGTGACTGAAGATGGTGTTCGAGAATAAAGTTTTTGGGATGAGATGAATTTACAAGCAAGGATAGCGAAGTTAGAGCTATAAAACAACCTACAGCAGACCAAGGTCAAAGATTATTCTGTCTATAGTAATAAGGGTTAAGCTTAATCGCTGGGTTTTTCTATAAAAATAGAGGTAGATTGATTTATATAAATTGGTGGATTTAATGTTTTGTTACAAAAGCTTTAATAGGTAAATCAACCCGAAATATTTAGTGGATAGTTTGCAAATAGATTTTTGTTGAACTTAACCAGATACAACAGCAGAAAATCGGTTCAAACTATCAGATAGTAACAGGAGAAAAAAAAGATGTCAGCCAAGTTAGTAAATCGCATCAATTCGTTTAGGGTTCTCACCAGTTTGGTAGGAATTGTAGGTATGGGTTCGCTAGTCGGTGTGCCAGCATTTTCCCAAACCAATGAATCACCCACCGACGCTAATACTCTGCCAAGGGGTACGGTGGATGCCCCCGCCCCCTCGAATCCAAATTCTAATAACAACTACCCAGTCAATCAAAGCACTCCTGCTAGAACCAATCAAGACGGCACGATGATGACACCTGAGTGTATAAATCCGACTCAGAATGGTGCCCCTGCTACTACTAATCTCAACAACAGAAATACTGAGCCTGGTTTAAATAACCAGACTGCTACGGATATTGCACCTACTACAGCTCTTCAGGACTGCGGTACGAGGATGACACCTAGTACCACTAATCAGGATGGCACGGTCGTTCCCGATCGCACTAATCAGGATGGTACAATGATGAGGCGCGATGGCACTAATCAGGATGGCACGAGTATGCCTGATAGCAACAAGGAAGAAGGCTCTAGTGTCGGGCCTGGTTTTAATAACTCAGATGACAATGTAGCCCCACCGGGTGCTACTAATGCCCCAGATCCTAATCTTGAACCTCGTCTAGATGACTCAGGAGAGGGTCGTTCTCGGTAATAGTTTGTAAGACTTAGGTAGGGAGTCCCAGAAACCGGGTTTTTGAGAGAATTTATGGGTCTGGGCGAAGTATTTTCGTCAAAAAACCAGGTTTCTTTGGTTGGGTGCGTAAGTCCTGTTTAAAACAGGTCATAGCGCTCGAATTTATGAATAAAAAGTTACCTTTAGGAGAGTCATAACGCCGCTCTTAGAGGTAACTTTTTAGGGTTGCAAAAAATAAACAAATTGCAAAAATTATGTCGGAGTGAAACTGATGCAGATTTTTTTGGCTTTTAACGATGACTTCGGGCGTATCAGCTTCGCCTTTGCAATTTTGTCTAATTATTAGCCTAGTCGATGGTGGTGTTCAAGTTCGATACTAGATTCCTCAGTATGTTTAGGTACCAGTAGTGTATTGCCGTTAGGTTGCATCACTGCTTTAATGATTTGGACAAACCGATTAGGTCTAGCCTGACCGTTGAGTTTTCTGCGGTCTTGTACCTTTTTAGCGAGATGTCGCATCACCGATAAATCTAGCTCGTCTACGAAATGGTCGGCAATTCTTTCACCCATCAAATCGATTGCTTCTGAGTATTGTTCCGTCAGCATTTCGATAGCATCATAAGCTTCATCAGCGACCTGATTAGCAATAGTTTTATTTGATTCAGCAGCAGGTTGGGAATGGTTGCGGCGGCGGTCTAAAAGATTTTGGTAGTCAACTATGCTCATTCCCAAATTGTAAATATGGTGGTGAACATGATCGATTAAATCTACTTCGCTAGGATAGTAAAAACCTCGACTGCTATTGATGCCGTGCAGTTTGGCCCAACGCCGTAGGATTGCTTCATCTTCTAACTGGTATCGCTCTAACATTTGAGCTATACTTAGTTCTACTTCTGGCGTAACTTTGAAATCACTCATGGAGAAATCCTCGATAGTAATAGATAAATCAAACTGAAAGTTAGACAGTGCGATCGCTTGAGTATCGCTAGCAAACTATGGTAAATCTTTTAGGAGCTTGAGAGTAATTTTTACTGCCATTAGTTTACTCGTAATAGAGCCATACTTACTTTAAAGCAAAGGGGATTCAAGAGGAAATATCGCAAAAGGCAGAAGGCTGCTATGCTGGAGGCAGAGGGAAAATGCAATCAAAACAGTAGCTTCAGCAATTAAGAGCCTTCTAATCACTTTGGCAGTTGCTATATTTCTCTGAGCAGGTTCGATCGTTTAGGAAGAGCTAGCCTGCTACGGTTCATTATATGATATCGCTATCCCTATCCCTATCGCTTTCAAAATTTAATTGCGATTCCGATTGTGATTAGGATTACAATCGATATTTATGGGTAAATTGGGAGTAAACAAATCCCTAGTTTAAAATTTTTCTCTTGCAATCAGGGACATAGTTGAGCTAAAATAGCAGAAATTTAGTCTACAGCCAGTAATCTGAGTCATTGCGATCGAGATTCTCTCCATGCCTATCTACGATTATTTTTGTCCCACCAATAACGAACGGGTCGAAGTTTGGCACAGCATGAACCAGCAAGTCACGACTTGGGGGGAACTGTGCAAGTTAGCTAAATGCGATCCCGGAGATACTCCAGAAGACGCTACCGTGCGCCGTTTGCTGAGTGCGCCAAGACTGATAATGCCAACATCAAACACTGATTACAAGAGCGCTGGTTTTAGCAAGTATGTGAAGCGCGATGAGGGTGTTTATGAGGATGTTACGGCTGTTGATGCAAAAAGTCGCCTTATTAATCGCGAGGGAAAGCCGATTCAAGGCTGAAAATTTGAAAGGAAAAAAGGAGAAGGAAGAAGGATTTAGTTATCTAGGAGATAGGGAAGAAAGAAAACATACGCAGCCAGCTTTTTAGTCATCAGTTTTTTAGGTTTAATCAGGTGGATTTACTTATAAATTTTGTAAGTATATAGCAATCCTAAATGAATCCTAAATTTTTTACCCCACCCCAACCCTCCCCTTGCTAAGGGGAGGGAGTAAGAAATTCGCAAATGATTTAGGATTGCTATATGCCGCAAATATGGAGGTATATTTCATGATTTTAACTTGGGAGAAATTTAAGTAGCTTGTAGGGTGAGGGAGCTGGATTACCTATATTTAGCGATCGCAGTATAGTTTGTAGCAGCGCCCACCCTTTGATTTTGTGAGAAATAGCGATCGCTTCAATCGGCGCGTTTGCGATCGCGCCTCGCTTTTTGCCTTTGGCGGATTTGAGCCTGAACCGTAGCACGATCGACGGGAAACCCGATCAGGGGGATTATCTGATCTTTGCGCTCGTTTTCCAATTTCTTAAGTTCAGTGTAATCAACCCAGTGGATGCAATCAACTGGACAAGTGTCGATCGCTTCCTGAATTAAGTCATCAGAGTCCCCATCCTGTCGTACCACGCGCGATCGCCCATAGTCTGGCTCAATGTAGAATGTATTACGAGCAACGTGGGCGCAATGTTTGCAGCCGATACAGGTAATTTCATCAACATAAACCCCTTTCTGTCGTAGCATACCGCCCAATTCGGGTTCTAAACCCGAACGCTGCGGTGCATCCCGCAAAAATCCGCCTAACTCCGGCTCTAAACCAGAGCGATCGCTCATACTTTCTATTGGTATTGGAGAAAGTTCTGACATTTATACCTCTTCCAATAAATAATAAGTCCGCCTGCGCGGACTTTAATTCGACCTCTGACAAAAGCCTCGAAAAACTAGATCGTAGTAAGGACTTAAGTCTTTTCTTGTCAAACTTACAAGTAAGGGCTAAAGTCCTGACTACGAACTTCTGGTAATTTTGAAACAAGTTTCCACCTGTAAATTTTTAAGCGCACCAACGCTGCACCACCAAGCGGATTGAACCATCTTGATTTTGCTTTTGTTCCGCAACTTGAAAACCTTGCTTTGCACTCTCATTCACAACAGTATGATAAGCGTAGCGCTGAGTCACCTTATTGAGAAAGCGATCTACAGACCAAGCTTGCTGCCAAAATTGCAAATCAGCAACCAATTCGTACTCAGTACCGTTCCAGCTAAATCCAACGTCATAACCGTTTTCTTGTTCGATCGCTATTTCAGCAGTGTTAGTGAGGCCGCGATAGCCGCGTACTTCAGAAGGGCCTGCTTTCCAGTTGATACCGAGATCGGTCAAAGCAGCTTGTAAGGAGGTCAGATTGCGGATTTGGGTTTTGATTTGGCTAAAGTGTGACATGGTGATATTCAAGTAATTAAAGAAGTTAACAAAACAATTTACCAATCGCTCAAAGCTACTTTCGCTGTAGCTTCCGCTGACTGATGCAGTTGAGCTGCGAAATATTCAGAGGTTGACTCTTGATGGAGGACTAAGCCAAGCTGGGCTTCGATCGCAGCCGTTACCTCAGCGCAAGATGCACCGACTATGCCAGTGACTTTTTCCTGCACGCGACCATCTGGATAAATCACAAATTCTAGTGTTTCCATAAATCCTGGCTAGTTGCTAGGTCGTTGTGGGAGTAGACACCGGCACCAGTAAGCTAGCGGCGATGCCTGCTGAAGTCGCTTCAAGAAGATTGGCTGACTCGCAAACCTTTAGATTAATTGTGACTAATTGAGAGGTTGCGAGTCATAACTTAACAAAAGTTATTAATATCGGGAAGCAGTACGTCAGTTGTCTGTTAAGTTTCGCGTAGTTCGTGACGTTAGTCAAGTCATACATAAGTCGTGATTTTTGGCAAGATATTTTTGGGAGCGATCGCTAACGAGAGTTGGGGGAGAGTATCTGGGATGGCGATTCGGGAGTGAGGTGCGATCGCGATCGTTCCATCAGCCTATTTAGCTTAAAATAAACACAAATTATAAAACTCTCAAAATGTAGCATTCTGTTGTCTTACACAAACTCACAAGCTCTTGTTCGCAAAATTGTCTGACTACAGATTTGCGGGAATCTAAATCCATCTTAGAACCTGACTTTACGACAGCGGAGGAAACTCTGGATAGCGAGGCAAATTATCTGCCAACTGCACCCATGACAAACGTTTTGAATCCCAGTAATGCAGCGTTGGCTTAATGCGATCGGGGTCATCCAAACTACCAATAGTAATATCAATCAAACCTGGTAAAAAATCCGCAGTAAAGCTAATTTGTGTCCCACACTCAGAACAAAAACCACGTTTCCCCTCCACCGATGAATTGTAAGTCTTCGGCTGTGCCTTAATGAATTTAACCTGTGACTGCTCAAACATAGCCCACGCCACAAATGGAGCAGCATGAGCACGACGACACATAGAACAGTGACAAATAGCAGCCATTATCGGCTCACCTATGACTTCATATCGGATGGCCCCGCATTGACAACCGCCATTTAATTTCTGAATAGTCATTACCACCTCCGATCAAGGCTAACGTTTAATTTTACTTACCACAAACTATTAATAATATCAATAATTATATATTTATAAATAATTAAGAATTGGAGGCCATAGTTATCCCTAAAATCGGCGCTAGCCACAACCATTTACCACCAACTAATCGCTAGTTATCGGCGGACTATCAGCAGAAAAAGACTCAGATTCCTCATCCTCAATAGCCGCCTCAAAACTTTCGATCACAAACGGCAAACCCGCACCTTTCAACCCCCGCTGAATCCGTTCCGGCGTATCTTCAAACAACACAAATAGCGGATGAATCTCCTCAGCTTCCTCACTGTAAATATGCCTATAACTGTGCGACATCACCCACTCATAACCCTTATCCAACCAAACTTGAGCCTGCCGCCAGCGACCCAGCAATTCTGAATAATCCTCCTGATAGCGGTGGATAAAAATCAAAATTTCTACCCCTGTTTTCACCTTCCACTCAGGATCGCACATCAAAATCGCCACATCGCAAGGCAAGCAAATAGCCTGTCCGGGTGCTATGCTGACACCGCTAATCCCTGAATGTGAAACACCATCCCGTAAGCGCACAACTGGCAGTGGAATAGTAATTACACTCTCGTGAGCTCGACGCATACTCGGAATCATTTCCAGATAAAGCCGATAACGTTTCAGCAGTGCGATCGCTGCCGAGGGCTCACTGTACTCTGCCAGCAACGCTTCGTAATGTGATTGTTTAATAGGCATCTTCAAACGATCGTTAGTAATTTGTAAACAGTTAACAGTTAACAGTTAACAGTTAACTGTTAACCATTTTCTACATCTTCTGAAACACTGCGAACATTGGCAGATACATAGACAGCAAAATCGAAGCCACAATACCGCCAATTACAACAATCATCAGAGGTTCCATCATACTCGTGAGCGCTTTAACTGCCTCTTCCACTTCCGTTTCATAAAAAGCGCCAACTTTCATCAGCATCTTATCTAATTCTCCCGTCTCCTCACCAATAGCCATCATCTGAATTGCCAAGGCCGGAAAAACAGCCTGCTCTTGCAAAGCAATACTAATCATACCCCCACCCATAATCTGAGTCCTTGCATATTCGATCGCATTCGAGATCGCTTGATTTCCGGCCACATCTCTCACAATCTCCAAGGAATTCAGAATCGGTACCCCCGATCGCGTCAGCGTCCCAAAAATGATGCAAAACCTAGCCACCGCCGATTTTTCCAGCAGATCCCCAAGCACAGGCATTTTCAACATAATTTTATCGATTTGCAAGCGGCCTACTGGAGTCTTGTAATACATCTTATAAGCAAAAGAAAGACCGATAAGACTGCCAATTACCGTCATTTGCGGAATAGGTGGCCAAGTTGTACAGAAAGCACTGATGCTTAACATAAATAGAGTAAATGCTGGCAAATCTGCACCAATATCCTTGAAAATCTTAGCAAAGGTTGGCAGCAGAAAAATTGTCATCGCGAAAAAAATTATAATCGCGATGAATAATACTGTCTTCGGATAAGACATAGCTGACTTAATTTCGCTCTGTGTTTTATGATTTTTCTCCATCAAAACTGCTAAGCGTTCCAGCACTTCATCGAGTACACCACCTACCTCTCCTGCACCCACCATACTTAGGAAAAGCTGATCGAAAACATCAGGAAATTTTCGCATCGCCGTCGAAAGTTCGCTCCCTTGTTCCACATCCGCACTAATACTTGTGAGCGCATTCTTCAACTTCGGATTAGAACACTGCTCATTTAACACTGCAAGGCATCTGACCATCGCCACACCTGCGTTGAACATTGCCGCAAATTGACGGGCAAAAATAGCCAAATCCTTAATCGTAACACTGGACATTGCCAGCTCTATTTTTTTTCCAATTGCATCTAAACTCAAGCCAGCTTTAGGTTTGTCACGGAGAACATTGGTAGCCATTTCTTACCTCTGAAAATTTTAGATTTTAGATAGTAGATTTAGGATGGCGAATTTCAGCTTAAATTCCCATCCCAAATCCCTAAGAAAATTAATGGTGTGCTCCAGCCTTAGCCCCTGCGGGTGCCGGCCCGATTAAGCGTTCGAGCTCATCCGGTTTGCCACTTTTGCTCATTCCCGCTTCCCAGCTAATCTTTCCCGCTTTAAAAAGTTCAGCTAAAGCCATTTCCATCGTCCTCATCCCCAATTTCGCTCCCATCTGGATTTGGGAGTAAATTTGAGCAGTTTTTCCTTCCCGGATCAAGTTAGCCATAGCGGGTGTATTCATCATAATTTCCATCGCACAGCAACGACCACCGCCAAGTTTTGGTACCAAGTTTTGAGATGCAATTCCCACTAAAGAACCAGACATTTGTGCTCGGATTTGTGGCTGTTGAATCGGAGGGAAAACGTCCAGCATCCGGTCTACAGTTGCCGCAGCGGAGTTAGTGTGCAGCGTTCCAAATACTAAGTGACCCGTTTCTGCGGCAGAAATTGCCAAGCCAATAGTTTCCAAATCCCGCATTTCCCCCACTAGAATACAGTCGGGATCTTCCCGCAAAGCCGCCCTCAGCGCATTCGCAAAGCTCTTAGTATCTTCACCCTTTTGCCGCTGGTGAAATAAGCTTTTAATATTAGGAAAAACGTATTCAATCGGGTCTTCAACTGTCAAAATGTGTTCCGATCGCGTCCGATTCACCAAATCCAGCAAGGCCGCCATCGTGGTAGTCTTACCAGAACCAGTTTGACCAGTCACCAAGACTAAACCCCTTGGCCTTTCCGTCATGTCCCGCAACACCTGCGGTACTCCCAGTGCATCTGCGTTAGGAATCTTGGAAGCCAAGGCCCGCAAGCAAGCCGCCCAGCAACCCCGCTCCCGGTAGACATTCACCCGGAAACGGGCTAAGCCCTTCACGCCGTAAGCGCAGTCTAGCTCCCATTCCATTTCCAAGTGCTTGCGCTGCATATTGTTCAGCATCTGGAAGATCAGCGTTTGAACTTCCTCAGCCGCTAAAATTTCCCCAAATTGTGGCTGAGGGGTGAGTTTACCGCTGACGCGGAAGAAGATCGGTGCGCCGGCTTGGATGTGAATGTCCGAACCGCCTTGCTCTACAAGGGACTCCAATACGTCCTCAATCATCAAACCCATAGATACGTCTCCCGAATCAGATTGATACTTACAGACAAATTTAACTCAGTTTTCAGTTAGGCGCTCTTCATTGGTGACAAGTTAAGAAGAGCGCTCGAAAGTCAAGAGGGACTTTCTCTAAAAGCTCAAACGTGTGAAACTCAGACTGGATGAGTCATCTAGCCCCGGTGAATCCCCATGAGCCGAACCCGAAAAACTAATAGAGACC
>NZ_JAQMUA010000190.1:0-19113 GCF_028330895.1 Kamptonema animale CS-326
CCGCCCCCCCCCCCCCCCCCCCCCCCCCACTCCCCATCCTGGCCCCTAATCTTCGCCGGTGGACAAACAGCAACATCTAATCCTGAACCATACGCCGACTTTTTCGACTTCATCGCCTTGGGAGACGGAGAAGAATTACTTCCTGAAATTGGTTTAGTCCTAGAATTGGGCAAAGCTAATAACTTGAGCCGCGAAGAATTACTGCTAGATTTAGCTCAAATTCCCGGCGTATACGTCCCCCAATTCTACGAAATGGCAACAGATGGCTCCGTGTACCCCACAAGGCCAGATGTTCCCGAACGAATTTTGCGGCGGGTAGCAACGCCCATACCAGCCTACTCCATCGGCTTAGTGCCCTACGTCGAGACAGTACACGATCGCCTCACCATCGAAATCCGTCGGGGTTGTACTCGCGGATGTCGTTTTTGTCAACCGGGAATGTTAACTCGTCCCGCTAGGGATGTCGAACCCGAACAAGTTGCAGATGCGATCGAACAAGGCATGAGAGCCACAGGATATAACGAATTTTCGCTTTTATCCCTGAGTTGTTCCGACTATTTAGCACTACCAGCACTAGGCTTAGAAATTAAAAATCGCCTCAAAGACGAAAATATCACCCTATCTTTACCTAGCCAGCGGGTAGACAGATTTGACGAAAACATCGCTAACATCCTGGGTGGTACGCGACAAGGTAGCTTGACTTTTGCCCCGGAAGCTGGTACTCAGCGGATGCGGGATATTATCAATAAAGGTTTGACCAACGAAGAACTATTGCGAGGTGTTAAAACTGCCTTTGAGCAAGGCTGGGACAAGATCAAGTTGTATTTTATGATCGGCTTGCCTGGAGAAACGGACGTTGATGTAATTGGTATTGCGGAGACAATTCGCTGGCTACATCAGGAATGTAGAGCATCTGGGCGCAGACGGTTAAATTTTACCTTGACCATTTCTAACTTTACGCCCAAGCCCCACACTCCCTTTCAGTGGCACTCAGTCTCTACCGCTGAGTTCGAGCGCAAACAAGCCTTACTGAAGGCAGAATTTCGGGGAATGAAAGGGGTAAAGGTAAATTTTACCGATGTGCGGATTTCCGCGATGGAAGACTTTATCGGTAGGGGCGATCGCCGTTTAGCCCCAGTTGTCCGCCGCGCCTGGGAATTAGGCGCAGGAATGGATGCTTGGTGGGAAAGTCTAGACCGTGCTTTTGGCGCTTGGACGCAGGCGATCGCAGAATCTGGATTAAGCTGGAAATACCGCCTAGTGGATAATGGGGAATGGAATGTGATGTTAGGTGATGTCACGCCGCCATCCCAGTGCATTGACCCCCCAGAGGCAGGCGTTACCAAGGCAAGTTTTGAGGATAAAGTTTCTTCACCTCCTGCTCTCGATCGCCCCCTACCTTGGGATCATATAGATACAGGCATTGACAAAGCTTGGCTGAAAACTGACTTGCAACGAGCCTTAGAAGCAGCTACAGTTCCCGACTGTTCCTTTGAAGGCTGTTCCCACTGTGGTGTCTGCGGGACAGATTTTGGTCATAATATTGTTGTTCCGCCTCCATCGATTCCTCCCTTTGCAGGTCATTTCGTCCCCAACCAAGAGCGCAAACAGCGCTTGCGGGTATGGTTTGGTAAGCTGGGCGATCTGGCTTTAGTCAGTCATCTAGATTTGGTAAGATTATTTGACCGCGCTTTGCGGCGATCTTCCTTGCCGATTTCCTTTACTGGCGGGTTTCGTCCTAGTCCCCGGATTTCTCCAGCTAATGCCCTACCTTTGGGCGCTACCAGTAGCGGTGAAATTGTGGACTTCGAGCTGACTCAACTTGTAGACGTGGCGTTTTTTCGAGAAAAACTGGCAGCTAATTTACCCGAAAATATTCCCATTTACAAAATTGAAGAGGTTGATGTCAAAACTCCCTCCGCTACCCAGTTATTGACGCAGGCCGAGTATTTGATTACAGTAGGTTTAGTGCGATCGCCAGAGGATTTAGAAGGTAAGGGCAAATTTCCACAACCTCAGCCCCGATGGGCAGATTGGGTAGAGGAAATTAAAGCAGTTACGGCTTTTTGGCGGGAGCAAACCTCAAAGTCTGGCAAGGTGCAAAGCGTCAATTTGCGCGATCGCCTGCAAGAATTGGAACTTGTACCTGCATTGAGTAACAGCCCAAATAGCTGCGAAACTAACTCTGAAATTACCCTCCTTCGCTGCATCGGCAGTTGCCGTAACGACGGCACTATAATGCGACCAGAGCATATCATCTATATGCTCGAACAAGTCAGCCAGCAGGAAATTCAACTCCTTTCCACCCACCGTAACCAGCTCATCCTTAGCTAGGTTTCTCGATCGCGGTTTTGTTTTCAGAATAATGCTATAGTGCGTGGAGAGGTGACTATATCTATAAGATCGTTAGTTATCTAGCGAGTTCAAAACAACTCCAAACATCACTTGAGTTTTTTAGCAGTAGCCTTGAGCATAAGCAAACTTGTTTCTTAATAGGAAGAATAGGTGGTTAATAAATTGTCTAAAACTCCATAAATTTGTCTGATTAAGGCAAGTTGTGCTATCATTGTAGATAGCAGAAAACTAATGCTACCGCTTTGAGCGGATTACAAAGATTGGGCTTGATATCCTGGTAGTCTTAAAACTAGCTCGCCTTTAATAAGGTTCAAAGGGACGCGGCGATTAAAGGAGCTGAAAATAATGGTTAAGACGCAAAGTTATCATTACGAATTGTATAATTAGTAAGGTCGGCTCGACCTGAATTTATGCCTGTGAAGTAGAAGGGGCCGACCCCTACGCAGAAGCAGGAATTAGATTCCTAACTGTTTTTTGGCAGTGATGGATAGTTTCTATCAAGCCCCAGCAGCAGCAACAGTAGCAGCAGCAGAAGCAAAACGGTTGTCAAGAGATAGCCGATACCACTGGTTTTTACCAAGGGATAAAATTGGCATTGTTAAAGATGCCGCGATCGGTCGGCTCAGTGAAGCAAGAATCCCCTTGTCAGAAAGTGCCAATTAAGATGCTTTGTGTTTAGGAAGCTGATGTGGCAGTAGTGCTGTTAGCGCAAGCCGCTGAGTCAACCAGCAACGCGGGCTGGGTGCAACTCACTTTTGGGCAAGACTTCGAGCTTTTTGTGCATTCTTGACTAAATCCAACGCCAAACCCTCCAATGAGGGCAAGAGCAAAAATATCGATTAGTTCAAGCGAACGACTCACAATTGAGCCTGGGCTTACTCAACAATCAATCGGCTCTAGCTAGTCTGAGATTGTTAGAAAATTGCTCTATTTGACGAACAAATTAAGATTTTAGATAGTAGATTTTAGATAATTTTAGTTATGAGCCGATAGTCGGTTTCAACTAGGAAACAAATCTAAACTCTACAAACAGTTAACAGTTAACAGTTAACAGTTAACAGTTAACAAGCAGCTACCAATCACAGCCAAAGTCATAGGCACGGGCAGCGTAGGTGTCTTAAACTTGCTGCAAAAATTTGAGGAAATTGAATGCCAAAGCAGATAGTTATAGCGGAGCAGCATCGCCTTGCTGCTGTATTTTCCGAAGATCAAATCCAAGAACTCGTAGTCGCCACTGGCAGTCACCAAGTCAGCGATATCTATCTCGGAATTGTTGAAAATGTATTACCCGGAATAGACGCAGCCTTCGTCAATATTGGCGACCCCGATCGCAACGGTTTCATGCACGTCACCGACTTAGGGCCTCTACGGTTGAAACGCTCCGCAGGCGCGATTACAGAACTGCTTGCTCCCCAGCAGAAAGTCCTAGTCCAAGTGATGAAAGAGCCAACGGGAACTAAAGGCCCCCGACTCACGGGCAACATTACTCTTCCCGGACGCTACTTAGTTCTAATGCCCTACGGCCGAGGTGTAAATCTCTCCCGCCGCATCAAATCCGAAAACGAGCGCAACCGCCTCAGAGCGCTAGCAATTTTAGTCAAACCTGCCGGTATGGGGTTGCTAGTCCGCACCGAAGCTGAAGGGATGACAGAAGAGGCAATCATAGAAGACTTAGAAGTTTTGCAAAAGCAGTGGGAAGCCGTCCAACAAGAAGGTGGTTCCACACGGGCTCCAGCCCTGCTCAACCGTGACGATGATTTCATCCAGCGGGTACTGCGGGATATGTTCAGCAACGACGTGAACAGAATTGTCGTGGACTCCCAAAATGGCATTAAGCGCGTCAAGCAACACTTAATGGCCTGGAATGGAAACAAGCTACCGCCGGGAGTTCTGATCGACCATCACCGCGAACGGATTCCGATGCTGGAATATTTCCGCGTCAACCCGGCAATTAGAGAAGCCCTCAGACCTAGAGTGGACTTGCCCTCCGGTGGTTATATCATCATCCAGCCCACAGAAGCGCTGACCGTGATTGATGTCAACTCTGGTTCTTTCACCCGCTCAGCTACAGCCCGCGAAACCGTACTTTGGACTAACTGCGAAGCCGCAACGGAAATTGCCCGACAATTGCGCCTGCGAAATATTGCTGGCGTGATCATTGTGGACTTCATCGATATGGAATCGCGCCGCGACCAGTTGCAGGTGCTAGAACATTTCAATAAAGCCCTTAGAGCTGACAAAGCACGACCACAAATTGCCCAACTATCCGAACTTGGCTTGGTAGAGCTCACCCGCAAACGCCAAGGTCAAAATATTTATGAATTGTTCGGTCACACTTGTCCTTCTTGCGGCGGATTGGGTCATCTCGTCCAACTCCCAGGAGAAGATGAGCTAGCTCCAGCAGTGCGTGACTTTTCTACAGCGCGTGAGTCAGCAGCCTCAAACCGTTCTTTACCTCGTCCCGCCTTTGCGGAAATATTGCCGACAGTGCCAGAAGTGCCGGAACGCCGCAGCTTGACTGGTACTCCCCGCCATAGCTTCGGGGAATCCCCTGGGCCTGTTCGGGAAGAGCGCTCTCTTGAGCCTGCACGGGCGGCTTGGGAAGCTCAGAACGAGGGGTTAGATTTCGATGGCAATAGCAGTTCATCCCTGGATTTGATTAATCACCCTAGTTATCAGGATTTAGGGAATGGGGCCCGCCGCCGCCGATCGCGCCAACGCCTGGGAGAGGGTAATCTCCCTGTGAGGGAGGAGGAGCCAACTCGCAGCAAGTTACGAGTGCCAAGCGTACCTTCAATTGCTGATTCCAGAGGAGAATACTTGGGAGTTCCAGGAGTGCGGGCAAGTTCCGAGACGTTCCCCATTGCCAGTACCATTGGTCAACGACGCGATCGCGACGATTTGGAGCGGGTGCGACCAGCCAGACCAGAGCTAATGAAACCAATGGTAGAACCGCCGGAAGTGATTGCGGTGGAAATGACTCCAGAGGAACAAGATGTCTATGCTTTGATGGGAGTTTCTCCGCTGCTACTGTTGGATCGAACGGTGAAAAATCCCAAGAACGCGATTATTTCGGTAACGCTTCCCGGACAAGGGGGAACTGCACCGCAGGTCGAGCGATCGCCAGTGGAGGCAGAATCTGCGATCGTTACTGAGCAGATTGGGGAAGAGTCTAATTATGCAAAGGATGAGCCAGATTATGCAAGGCAAGAGCTAGATTACTCAAGGCAAGAGCCAGATTACGCAAGGCAAGAGCCAGATTACGCAAGACAAGAGCCAGATTACACCAGGCAAGAGCCAGATTATGTAAGGCAAGAGCCAGATTATGCAGCCGCCTCTTTAGTTTCCTCTACATATTTTGAGGAAGACAGCGATGACTATTCCGAGCATAGCGGTGAAGTTTCTAGTGTTGCTGAAACTTCTCAAGCCAGCGAGCAGGAGGAGCAAGAACCTCTGAATCGCCGTCGCCGTCGTCGTTCTTCTGCCTTGGTTGAAGAATGAATAGGAAGATGGGGAAGATTAAGGGCCAGGATGGGAAAGGTAGGGAAGATAGGGAAGATTTAACTTCCCCATCTCCCCCATCTCCCCCTCTCCCCCTCTCCCCATCCCTGATTGCAGGAGTCGATGAGGTAGGAAGAGGGGCGTGGTTTGGGCCGGTGGTGGCGGCTGCTTGCATTTTGCCACCGGAGGCGCTAGAGGAACTGACAGCTTTGGGAGTGCGGGATAGCAAACAATTGAGTCCTGCTGCGCGATCGCGGTTGGCAGTTAAAATCCAGGCTATGGCTGTTGATTGCCAAATTGGTGTAGCGTCTGTGCGGGAGATCGACCAGATCAATATTTTGCAAGCTTCGTTGCTGGCAATGAAACGGGCGATTCTAAAACTCAATACTTTGCCTGAGCTTTGCCTGATTGACGGCAATCAGCGGATACCAAATTTGGTTGTTCCCAAAGCTGGCTACCCCTACGCGCAACAAACGATGATCCAAGGAGATCGGCGATCGCTTGTCATTGCTGCGGCTAGTATAGTTGCTAAGGTTTGGCGCGATGAGTTAATCGTCCGCATGGCTGTAAAATTCCCCGAATATGACTTGACAAATAACAAGGGTTATGGTACTCCAAAACATAGATTGGGTTTGGAGCGCTACGGTGTATCCCCCTTCCATCGAACCTCTTTTAGTCCTTGTCGAAAATAGTAATTGGTAATTGGTAATTGGTAACTGGTAATTGTTAATAATTAATTAGTTAGGAGAGTCGTAATCACCTTGGGGGTGCTACACTTTGTCATTGCGAGCGTAAGCGAAGCAATCGCCATAGCTTGTTGGGATTGCTTCGCTTACGCTCGCAATGACAATTATCAATTACCAATTACCAATTAGCTACTCTGGAATCTGAATAGGAATCTCGATCGTGAACTCCGATCCTTGTCCTGGCGTAGAAGTACAACTTAACTTACCGCCATGCTGTTCAACCACAATTTGGTAGCTAATTGATAGTCCCAAACCAGTACCTTTACCAGCAGGTTTTGTTGTAAAAAATGGATCGAATAACTGCTTAGAAATTTCCTCACTCATACCGGGGCCATTGTCCGAAATGCGAATTATCGCACTTGAGGAACTAACTTCAGTTTTGATTTTAATCAGGCTGGGATTAGCCTTAATTTCAGTAATAGATCGGTTTTGATTATACTCATCAATTGCATCAATTGCATTACCAATCAAATTCATAAACACCTGATTAATCTTCCCAGCATAGCACTCAATCATTGGTAAATTTCCGTACTCCTTAACGACAGAAATTTCAGGATAGGCCGCACGGGCTTTCAGCCGACTTTGCAAAATCAGTAGCGTCCCTTCAATGCCTTCGTGAATATTTACTAAACTTGTTTTAGTGTCGTCCTTGCGAGAGAAATTTCGTAGCGATCTCACAATTTCGCGAATACGGTCTGCCCCAACGTGCATCGAAGACATCGCTTTAGGTAAATCTTCTAACAAAAACTCTAAATCTATCTCCTCAATTGTATTTTGAATAGTTGCCACCGGCTGGGGGTAATTCTGCTGGTACAACTCAACCAAATTGAGCAAATCTTCCGTGTAGTGACCGACATGGACAAGATTACCGCATACGGAATTTACCGGATTATTAATTTCATGAGCAACTCCAGCAATCATTTGACCTAGAGAAGACATTTTCTCAGTGTGAATTAATTGAGCTTGAGTCTGTTGTAGCTCATGCAAAGTTTTCTCTAACTGCGTTTTTTGCTCTCTGAGTTCGCATTGCGATCGCACAGCGAGATCCTCTGCCTGCTTGCGCTCAGTAATGTCAACGATCAGCCCCTCCAAAGCGAGTACATCTCCTGAATCCGAGAATACCCCAATCCCTTGTTCCCAAATCCATTTGAGTTCCCCCGTCTTAGAAGTAATCCGATAAGTTAACTGATAGGGTCGATTTTCCTGTAAAGCAATTTGGACAGCAGTCCACAAACGCTCCTGATCTTCTGGGTGAGTAATCTCTGAGAGAGACAGTTTGCGATCGCCAACGAATTCGTCTGGGTGGTAGCCAGTTAACTGATAGCAACCTTCGCTGACAAATTCCAGACTGCGATCGGCATCATTACGGAAGCGGTAAGCCATACCGGGTAAATTACCCATCAGTGTTGCCAGAGCTCGCTGGCTCTCCCGTAGAGCCTCCTCAACAGCTTTGCGGTCAGTAATATCCGTCATCACAGCCAGCAAACACATCTCATCGCCCAGATTAATAATCTCAGCCGATAGCAGCACCACCACCACATTGCCAGACTTCATCCGCAACTCATATTCGCAGTTACGAACTACCTCTTGCTCGTGTAAAACTTGTCTTAATCTAGTTCTGTCATCTACATTGACCCAAAGATTCAAGTCCGCTACAGTCTTGTCAATCACCTCATCAAGACGGTAATCCATTAAACTCAGAAAACTATCGTTAACCTCAATAAACCGTCCGTCAGCGAAGGAAGTAATAGTTATCGGATCGGGACTAGAGCGAAAAGCTTTAGAGAATTTTTCCTCTGAGGCCCGTAGCTGAGCTTCCGCCTTTTGACGTTCGGCAATTTCGCTTTGTAACTGCGCGATCGCGGCCTCTAATTGACTGGTACGCTCTTGAACCCTACGTTCCAAATCCTCATTTGCCTGTTTGAGAGCTTCCTCAGCCATCACCCGGTAAGTAATATCACGCACTACCGCTTGCAGCCCCAACTTGCCGCCGATATCCATAGAAGTCAGCAGCACCTCTGCCGGGAATTCCGAACCATCAAGGCGACAGTGCAGCCAGTCGAAGCGGCAGTTTCCTATAGACAGAGCCGCAGCCATACGTTCCTGAACTAAAGTAGCTGAATCTTCGCCCCCCGGCTGTAGTCTAGGGCTAAATTCCAAGGGGTGCTTGCCTGTAAACTCATCTTTGCTGTTACATCCGAACAATTTTAAAGTTGCGGGATTGCAGTCTAAAAAGCCGTTTTCATCAAGTAGCATCACTGCATCGGTAGTTGATTCGTACAAAGTACGGAATTTTTTTTCCGACTGTTGCAAAGAAGTGATTAATTGGGTTTTTTCCTCTGCCGCCCGTTTTTGCTCAGTAATATCCTGCGTAACTTGGCAAAAACCTCGTAATATTCCGCTTTCATCCCGCAAAGCCGTAACAATGATATTGGCCCAAAACTGGGAGCCATCCTTGCGAACTCGCCAGCCTTCATCTTCAAATCTACCTTGGGCTGTGGCTACCTCTAATTTTTCTGCTGGTTTGCCGAGATCGATTTCCTCCTGAGTGTAAAAGCAGCGAAAGTGGGAACCGATAATCTCGGTAGCTCGGTAGCCTAAAATGCCTTCAGCTCCAGAGTTCCAACTAGCTACAAGACCATCAGTATCGAGCATGAAAATCGCATAGTCCTTGACTCCTTCAATTACTAAGCGGAGGCGTTCTCTTTCTTCACTAAGTGCGGCTTCTGCGTATTTGCGCTGAGTAATATCTTCGACAAAACCTTCATAATAAAGTAGTTCGCCGTTGGGGCCGCGAACTGCTCTTGCGTGTTCAGAAATCCAAATTATATTCCCATCTCGGCGGTAAATCTGGGATTCAAAATCCGAAACCGCATCATGTTCTTGCAAGGCAGCAACGAACTCGTCACGTCGTTTAGGGTCTACATAAAGCTGCTGTTCGATGTCAGTCAGCCTTGCCATCATTTCTTCACGAGATTTGTAACCATAGAGGCGTGCTAAGGCAGGATTTGCACTGATATAGCGCCCGTCAGGGGTTGTTTGAAAAATGCCTGAAACAGCATTCTCAAACATACTGCGATATTTTGCTTCCATTTGGTGCAGTGCCTCCTCGATCCCCACTAAATCGAGCACATAATTTGACCGTTGTTGGTTGCCCACTTCCGTACCTGTTTTCTTAGCTAAAGAACACAAAAAGCTTTGTTAGTGCTTAATTTGGTAATTGGTAATTGTTAATTGGTAATTGGTAATTGGTAATTGGTAATCGCTAATCGCTAATTACCTATCTCCCGCCTCTCTTTCTTTTTGCCTAGCCCCTTCTTCTATAATTGGTAATTGGTAACTACTAATTACTAATTACTAATTAAAAGCAGTACCTATCCAATTTAAAACTGCTATAAATGCGTAAGCCCTAAATACGATTGTTTGTAGCCGATTTACCTTATTTCCAAGGATTTGTCTGGCAATTTAACACCCTGAGTCGATCTGTCAGGACTTACTTATTACTCAGATAAGGTGGAGCATCCCAATTTTATAGTAAGGGCGAAGCATTTCGGCAGCGTGCAGTTATTTGTTATAAACAGAGATTTACTGTCGGAATGCTTCGCCCCTAGAGAGCTATTTACAAAACTGGGATGATCCCGCTAGCCTCTGCTAGCGATCGCCCAGCATCTCTTTAACTGCGATCGCTGGCGTTCGCTTTTTACTTTCCTGCCTCCAAGAGCATTGCTGTCCCTAAAGTCTACAAGCCCCGAAATCTTGGCGGTTTTAGGGGCGGGACTTACCAAGCCACCTACACTATCGTGCAGATCGTGGGGCAAATCTCGACTCTTGTAAAGTCTCTCTAGGCATACTAGCAATTGAACATCCTACTTCAGCAGCTATTTCTCTGTCTTGAGGGTAGACCAACGCTAAATACAAACTATCAGCTTTCAGGTTTAGAAAGAAAAGCTGAGTGTTTGTAAGCCTTGGAACCAACTTCAAAATCAGAACTGGCAGCTCAAACCATTTGCTGCCTAGTTTTTTTCATCATCTCTGCCGATAGTCAATTTAAGCTGGTGGGATTAGGCTCTCGCTAGATGTGCGATCTATAAAAGTCTCACAATCAGCGAGTCGTAGTTGTATCAAAAAATTCAATCTTGGGCAGAGTTGGGCTCTGAAGTATGAAGTTTGTTTAAAGATGGTTTAGATCGATAAATTTGTGACCACGATGATTCTTCATCGATCGAGTTGCAAGTCAATAGCAAGGTAAACTAGGGACTGGCAAGTTAGAGAACGATGCCAAAGGCAAGTTTTGCTAAAGCCCTCTCAAACATCAAATCCTAAATCTCACGACATCTACACATCTAAGATAATCGATTGATGACTGATTCTTCCCCTTCACTCCAACAGCAAGACGCGGCTGCGGTTATGGCAGGCGTTGCCTCTCCCTCGGCGATCGCGCTGGATGCTTCTCTGTGGCCCGAATTGCTCCAACAATTGCTAGATCGTCAGTCCCTTAGTCGCGATCGCGCTGCTGACTTAATGCAAGGATGGCTAGCAGATGCTATTCCCCCAGCATTATCAGGAGCTATTCTAGCTGCTCTCCAAGCTAAAGGCATATCTGCCCAAGAGCTGGCTGGTATGGCTTATGTCTTGCAGTCTCAGTCTCTAGGGAGTTTTGAACCACAAAATTCTTCAATTCCAACCTCAAAGCTCAAAACTCCAAACTCCTTAATTGATACTTGCGGAACTGGTGGGGATGGAGCATCAACTTTTAATATTTCGACGGCTGTGGCGTTTGTAGCCGCCGCCAGTGGAATTGCAGTTGCTAAACACGGAAATCGTTCGGCCTCCAGCAAAGTTGGTTCTGCTGATGTTTTAGAAGCATTAGGTGTTAACTTGAACGCCTCTCCAGAAAAGGTTCATGCTGCTATTGAGGAAGTGGGGATCGCATTTTTATTTGCTCCCGGTTGGCATCCAGCCATGAAGGTTGTGGCTCCACTTAGACGAACTCTGAAGGTGCGAACTGTTTTTAACCTTTTGGGCCCGTTGGTCAACCCCTTGCGGCCGAGGGGTCAAGTAATTGGAGTATTCGATTCAAAATTGGTGGTAATAGTCGCTGAAGCTTTGAGAGAACTGGGTACGGAAGTGGCGATCGTTTTACATGGTCGAGAAAAACTAGATGAGGCGGGATTGGGAGATATTACTGACTTAGCTATTTTGTCACAAGGGGAAGTGCAGCTAAGTGAATTGAATCCTGAAAAAATCGGCGTGACACCAGCAGCGATCGCATCTTTGCGAGGAGGGGATGTGGAAGAAAATTCCCAAATTTTACGGGATGTTCTTCAAGGCAAAGGAACACTCGCACAACGGTCAGTCGTTGCTTTGAATGCGTCTTTGGCGCTGCAAGTAGGAGGAATTGTACCGCTGGGCGCTCACGAACAAGGGTTATCTCTTGCCAACGATATCTTACTCAGCGGCAAAGCTTGGTTGAAGTTGGAAGAGTTGGTTAAGTTTTTGCGCTGAAGGAAAAAGTTATTTACTCTAGTTAAAAGTGGTTTTTTTGAGCTAATTGGTTCTTCCATACTAGCTGTAATTAGATTAACTAGAAACTGATAAATTGCTTAAGCAATTTATCAGTTTGTAATTTTCAAAAATCCCTATATATAGCAACAGTCAAGGTGGTTAGAACATTTTAGTTTCCTCAAACCCTTAATTCTATTCCCTTCTTCCTCTTCTTCCCCTAGCCCCTAGTCCCTAGCCCCTAGTCCCTAGTCCCTAGTCCCTAACCGCCTTGGCGGTTGCTTAGCTTCAGGATAATGCGATGTTTCCAGTTGATAATTCAAGGGAATCAGTCAGTTTAAACTCTGTTAGCAATACTATTCAGGGGTTAATTGAATATCGCGTTGATCAACAGCCAGAGGCGAGGGCAATTAATTACCAAAACCACTGTCTGACCTATCAACAACTCAATCACAGTGCTAACCAATTGGCTCATTACCTACTTAGTTTAGGTTTAGGTGCAGAGGCGCGGGTGTGTGTTTGTCTCCAGCCATCCCTAGAAATTGGTGTAGCTTTGCTAGGCATTTTGAAAGCCGGTGCAGTTTACGTTCCCCTCGATCCCAACTATCCCCGCGATCGCCTCGCCACGATTTTGCAGGACAACCAACCCCAAGTTATTCTTACTCAGAGAGATGTATTACCAAATTTACCCGCAACTGGGCCAAAGGTTTTCTGTTGCGATCGCGATTGGCAAAGTATAGAGCATCTGTCCACCGACAACCCATCTGTCAATATTGACCTTGACCAGACAGCCTACATCATTTATACATCGGGCACTACTGGCAAACCCAAGGGCATAAAGATCGGTTATCGTAACTTGAGCCATTACATTTTGGTGGCCCAGGAACGTTTTGGTTTTGACCGTACCACGATAATGCCTGCGCTCGCTCGCTTCAGTTTTAGTATCACCTTTTTTGAACTCCTGTCTCCCTTAGTTGCGGGTGGCACTCTCACGATCCTAGAACGGAAACAGATATTAGATTTCGGTCAAATGTGCCAAATTTTAGAACAGATGACCGCGATTCATGCCTCCCCTAATCTGCTCAAAAAATTGCTAGCCTACATCGAAGATAACAGCATTGATTTGGCAAAGTTTAGCGGATTAAAGCACGTTTCTACTGGTGGCGATCTCGTTCCAGCCAACGTTCTTGTCGCTATGCAGCGGGTTTTCCGAAATGCCGAAATTCACGTCATTTATGGCTGTAGTGAAGTTAGTTGTATGGCTTGCTCCCACTTTGTATCCAGAGAGCAAACAATCACCAAAACCCTTGTCGGACAGCCGTTCCCTAATGTAGCAATTCGCCTATATGAGTCAGAACAAAAGTCGGTTGCTATTGGTGAAATCGGCGAGGTATATATCAGCGGGGCGGGTGTTGCTAAAGGCTATTTGGAACGACCAGAATTAACCACCGAAAAATTTGTCACCATTGACCAAGAGCGTTGGTATAGGACAGGCGATCGTGGACGTTTAGATGCCCAGGGAAATTTAGAAATTATCGGTCGAACTGACTTTCAAATCAAGCTCAATGGCATTCGGATTGAACCAGGAGAAATCGAAGTTGTACTGCGACAAATTCCAGGGGTAAGAGAAACTGTGGTAGTCTGTCGGGAACTAAATAGTGGCGAATTGGGAATAGTCGCCTATCTGGTACTTCACTCCACCGATCCCCCGGAAATTGACGATATCCGTCGCTATCTCCAGAGCAAATTACCAGAATACATGGTTCCTGCTGCCTTTATAGTTTTGGACGCTCTACCCCTAAACCTCAATCAAAAAGTAGACCGTCAGGCACTTCCCGCCTTAAATTTTGACTCTGGCAATAAGTATATTGCTCCTCGTAATGAATTGGAAATTCAGCTAGCAAAGATTTGGGAAGAGGTATTAGGGATCGAACCAATAGGAATCAAAGACAATTTTTTTGAATTGGGTGGTCATTCTCTAGTCGCCGTCAATTTATTAGCAAAAATTGAAAATATTTTTGGTAAAAACTTGCCATTATCAATCTTATTTCAGCAGCAAACGATTGAAGAATTTGCTCATATTTTTTCCCAGCCAGAATGGACACCATCTTGGTCTTCGTTAGTCCCAATTCAAACAAAAGGATCGCAAACACCTTTATTCTTAATCCATGCAGTTGGTGGGAACCTTTTAGATTATCAAAAACTCATCTATCATCTAGGTCAAGATCGACCTATTTTTGGGTTACAATCAATCGGATTAGATGGGAAGCAAGAGCCTCTAGCTACTGTGGAAGCAATGGCCCTACATTACATCAATGAAATTAAGAGCATTCAGCCTCATGGCCCTTATCTATTTTTTGGCTATTCTTTAGGCGGAATAATCGCATTTGAGATGGCACAACAACTATGTGCCCAAGGAGAGAAAATAGGATGGTTGGGGGTATGCGATATAGGTGTTGCTCATATCAGTAATGAGGGGCAAAATCAGGAGCAAAATGAGCGATCTTTGGCTAAGTTTATCAAGCTTCACACAACAAACCTTGGGAAAATTAATAGCTTTAAAGGAAAGTTAGAATATCTGTGGGATAGAATTTACTGTCGGCTAACTTTATATTACTACAAAAATCATCTGGTTGGGGAGTTTTCTAAAAATGAAATTTCTCCTCCCGACTTCTTATTAAAACTCTTAGATATCAATATGCAAGCTGACATGAATTACAGGTTCAAAATCTACCCAGGTTCTCTAGTTCTCTTTCGTTGCAAATATCAGGACGTGAAATATTACTTCAAGCCTGATTTGGGCTGGGGTGATGTAGTAGCTGGGGGGGTAGAGATTCACAATCTGCGTGGGAGTCACTTCGATCTGATGAAAGAACCTTGGGTACAATTTCTGGCTAAAGAGTTGAAAGCATCTTTGGAAATTGGATCGTCTCGGACATAATTAATTGAAGACAAGCTTTTTGTAGATTTATCCCAAAAAGCTTGTTCTTAATGTAGGGAATCAGAGAGTCATTAAACATGAGTTATGTGAAGTTAAACACCCTCTTTCTTCTTCCTTCTTTATTCTTCCTTCTTCCTTCAGTTACGATCGCGATCGAAATTCGACTACATCTTGCTTAATGGTCACGTCTTTATTACCAAAAAAGTCATGCCCTAGCAGCCCAATATCTAGTGTAGGTGCGATCGCTACCTGGATATTTTTGACCTCAAGCCCTCCAGCTTGCAAAGAAGTAACCTGGCCAAGTTGGAAAGTAGCTTCTCCATTAGGTGTTTTGGCTTTCACTGTTCCCTGTGGAACGATCCCCAAAGCTTTTGCCATTGCTGGCGTGATGACTGTACCACTGGCTCCCGAATCTACCATCATCTCAAATTTCTGTTTACCGTTAAAAGTGACATCAATCACGGGAATGTTGCCCTCTCGGCGTTTAATTTTGGCTTGAAATACCCCTGAATTAACAGCCGTTGGACTCAACTCTTGAGGAGTAATTCCACAAACGGATTCATTCAAACTGATAATTTTTCCAGAAGAGTTCCGCATGAAACATCCTTCATATTCCTGGGCTACGGTTAAATAAGGAAGCATAGCTGTGTAAACCAGGATCGAGCCCGCAGTAGAAATAGCTGTGGCTACAAGCAGCAAGCGGTCTCGGAATTTTTGACCGTTCAGTTGTTGCGTTTTGAAGTTTGAGGTTGAAACTGGGTCAGATTGGTAAGGCATACTTTGGTCAAACGCTATAACACAATCATAGCTGCGATAACTGCCTGTGGGTATAAATTGACACTTTTTAGTTATGACTTAGGTATTATATTCATGACTTAACACTACTAGGACGGTGCTGTTAAAAAGAATTGTACCTAATGCCATTTCTGTCAGGAACTCAGGTCTAAAGACACTGAGCTTGTAAGAGAAATCGAAGCAAGCTATTCTGACCAGCCTAAGCCTTAACCGGCTACGTTATTTGGGTCACGACACCAGGCGGATGCGAAGCTAGTCCCCCGCTCTGTCGCTTACGGTTAAACAGTCCTAAAGTCACTGGGACAGTGCTGCAAGCCTAACAAGCTCTGATAACTTTGGCGAAGCTAACATTACCCCGCAAGGGAGGCTCGAAAGAGCAAACCATTATGCGTACAGGATTGCAAGGGTTGAGACGGTAATTGTCCCGTTGAAAGTGCAGTACAAAAGCACACCGAGCTAAGCAATTCCCTTGCGCGGTAATGGCAACAAATATTCACGGTGGTTTTAACCACCCGCGTCGTTTCCCTATAAGGTCTAAAGACTCTGAGTTTCCCGCTTACCGAGCTTTTTTATGAGTTTGACAGTTCCGGGAATTTAAGGTTAATATTTGTCGCGGGTTCCTACGCTCAAATACCTATTAAAGATAGAAACTTCAGAAGCAAAACCAATTAAAACTTCAATGTCACTTTCTACTGCACAACCAGCTCTTCTAGTTCTTGCCGACGGTACTGCGTATCGCGGCTGGTCGTTTGGCGCGAACGGCACTGTCGTCGGAGAGGTAGTGTTTAATACTGGCATGACGGGCTACCAAGAGGTCTTGACTGACCCTAGCTATTGTGGTCAAATTGTGACTTTTACCTATCCAGAATTGGGGAATACGGGGGTGAATGTCGAGGACGAAGAATCTCATGGGCCGCAAGTGCGGGCTGCGATCGCTCGCAACATCTGCCACAAACCCAGCAATTGGCGTTCTACTCAGTCTTTGCCGGATTACCTTAAACACCACAGCATTCCCGGTATTTATGGGATCGATACTCGCGCTCTGACTCGGAAAATCCGCACAGTTGGGGCGATGAATGGGGGGATTTCTACGGAAATTCTTGACCCGGCTGAGTTGTTGGAGCAAGTACAGGAAGCTCCCAGTATGGCGGGATTGAATCTTGTCCGGCAAGTAACTACCAGTGAGGTTTATGAGTGGTCTGAACCCACAGAGTCTAACTGGGAATTTAGCGACGGTATCAACTCTGATGCTGAAATTTTGACTGTCGTGGCGATCGATTTTGGGATCAAGCGTAATATTCTACGACGTTTGGCCAGTTACGGCTGTCGGGTTGTTGTCGTACCCGCGAACACGCCGCCAGAGGAAATTCTCAAATACAAGCCAGACGGGATTTTCCTGTCGAATGGCCCGGGAGATCCAGCGACGGTTATAGAAGGGATCGAGACTACCAAGGCGCTGTTAAAGTCTGAAAAACCCATATTTGGGATCTGTATGGGACACCAAATTTTAGGGCGTTCTTTGGGTGCAGATACCTTTAAGCTCAAATTCGGACACCGGGGATTAAATCAGCCAGCGGGTTTAACTGAGCGGATCGAGATTACTAGCCAAAATCACGGCTTTGCGATCGATCCCGATTCTCTAGCGGCGGATGTAGAAATTACTCACCTCAACCTCAACGATCGCACGGTGGCTGGTTTGCGGCATAAGTCGTTACCGTTGTTCTCGGTGCAGTACCACCCAGAGGCCAGTCCTGGCCCTCACGATGCTGACTATTTGTTTGAGCGTTTTGTGGAGGCAATGCGAGAAAATCGTAAGGTGGCTGTTGCTAGCTAAAAAATTGGTAATGGGTAATGGGTAATAGGTAATGGGTCATGGGTTAGTTTTGGCTGTCACCCTGGAATATTACCCATTAACGCCTCCTGTAAGTTTTCTCTAGTTCCGGGGATGTGGAGGGGGTGATGATTTTATTGGTAGTTTTGCGATCGCACAGCTCTGCCCAACTTCCTTAAAAAGGGGTTAATAAAATTGAGATCCCCGTCAACTCTTTTAAAAAGGTGACAAATAAAACTGACATTGTATCAGTAGACAAAAGACAAAAAAACAAATACAATAGAGCCTCGACTTAAGCACTATCTTGCTAGGAGGGTGTCATTCCTGAGCCATTGACCCTGACCGTTAGCCTCAGAGGCACTCGCGAAGTCAGGAATAACTATCAGCTATTTCGCTTGACAGGTTTACTGGACGCTTTTTCGGAGGCGACCTTTCGGAAAGTCCTGGACAAGTGTATTGAGGAAGGTCCAAAGCACGTGATTTTGGACTTGTCTCAAATAGACTTTGTTGACAGTTCCGGTTTGGGCGCACTTGTGCAGTTGGTCAAGAAAGCCCAAACTTTGGAAGGCACATTACAAATTGTCTCGAATCCCCGCGTGACCCAGACTGTCAAACTGGTTCGCTTAGAGAAGTTTTTATCTTTACAGCCTTCAGTGGATGAGGCGGTGAAAACTGTCAAGGAAGCTTGACAAACACAGGGGATAAATTTGGCTATCCGGTTCTTAGTGCTGGATAGCAAATTTTTGTTGTCTTGCTGTAAAATAGCAATGGCAAGAACAGATAAATGAGGCTGTGCGATCGCGGTATAGCTACCTAGCTACCCAAGTAATTAAAAAAGCAAGTGATTAAAGAAAAAAAAGTTTGGCGGAAGTCCTAAAACAGAATTATGTCACCGATCGCAGACGATCCGCCAAGGCTGAGTCCGGCGGTCATGAGTTTGAAGCTTTTGGATTTAGAGGCGGGAAAGCTTGGGGAAATAGAAAGGATTTCACCAGCATCATGGGCTTATCTGGGAGATGCAGTCTATGAGCTGTTCGTCAGGATGTCCTACATAGTGCCGCCAAAGCGATCGCAAGCTTATCACGAGCTAGTAGTAGCGCAGGTACGAGCAGAAACTCAAGCTCGCCACCTGCGATCGCTCTCCCCCCACTTAAGCATCAAAGAATTAGAAATTGTCAAGAGAGGGCGCAATGCTACTGACCGCCGTCCTAAGCGGCTAGATCCCGAAATTTATCAACAGGCTACTAGCTTAGAAACGTTGGTGGGATATTTATACCTCACCGATCCCCAAAGATTAGTTCAACTGCTAGCCCTCATAGAACTTGACTCAAGTTGCTAATGGGTAATGGCTAATTGCTAATGGCTAATTGCTAATTACCCATCTCCCCCATCTCCCCCGCCCCCCCGCTCCCCATCTCCCCCGCCCCCCGGCTCCCCTGCTC
>NZ_JAQMUA010000191.1:0-18513 GCF_028330895.1 Kamptonema animale CS-326
CTCAGCTTTTCTGTACATGGTGAGGGATGGTGATGCAAGGCTTTTGACCTATTTTACCTGTTTTTCTTGCACCATACTCTCCCTCCGCGATCGCATAACCCAGACTGCATCACCTCCGGGCACTGATTCAGCAAGCCCTAATTAGGAGAAATTTGATGAAACTTGCACTGTTTGGCGCAAATGGGATGGCTGGGACTCAAATTGCTAAGGAAGCATTGATGCGCGGCCATGATTTGACGGCGATCGTTCGAGATCCAGCACGTTTTTCCTTATCGGGAGATTCCCTACAGGATAGCTTTGCGTCACGCCTGACTGTTGTTGTTGGTAATGTGCTAGATCCTATTAGTGTTGCAGAAATTGTTAAGGGTCACGATGCTGTTATTAGTGCGGCTGGGCCGGGAAATGCTACAGCAAATAACCCTGATTTAGCGCTGATTATTCCACAAGCAGCACATTCATTAATTGCAGGTTTGACTGTTGCGGGAGTTAGTCGTTTGGTGGTGGTGGGTGGCGCGGGTAGTCTTTTTGTTGCACCTGGTATGCAGTTGGTTGATACTCCCGATTTTCCGGCGCAGTATCGCCCCGCATCTCTGGCCCATCGGGAGGCCCTTGGTATTTATGAACAAGCGGATCTGGACTGGACTTTTATTAGTCCGGCGGCGATATTTATGTCGGGCGATCGCACTGGTAAGTTTCGTGTGGGAACTGATGAGTTGCTCGTTGATGAGCATGGTGAAAGCCGGATTTCGGCTGAGGATTATGCGATCGCGCTGCTGGATGAAGTTGAGAAACCCCAATATATTCGCCGTCGCATGACTGTTGCTTATTGAGAAAATGGCGCGATCGCGAAACATCTATAGGACTTACGCAAAATTATAGAAGGCCGCTTTCTAAGCGCGGTGATTTGACCGCCAGGATGGCGGCCGTAGTGGGATCGTAGGTAAGTTCCGCTCTAGGTTGCCCCAAATCACCCTAAAATTCCGCCCTCAACCATATCTTTACAAATCTTCATCTAAGGCTATACCGATATATCGCGATATGTCGTATAGTAAAGAAAGTTGATTTTGGATTCACTTAGATATGTTTAGACGCTTTCGTTTTGACTTTCCGACACTTGTATCGGCAGGATTCAGTGAAGAGGATCTATCGTTTATCAGTTATTGGTTCCAGCATGGCAAGGATCGTGGCAGACCTCATCACGGCCATCATGGCAAACACTTTGGCGATCGAGTATTTGGTCATGGGTGGGGAGATGAACACCGGACTCGTCGGGGTGACATCAAGTTCATCCTGCTGGAATTGTTATCCGAACACCCGGCTCATGGTTACGATCTGATCAAAGAAATGGAAACCCGCAATGGTGGTTTCCGTCGTCTCAGTCCCGGTTCAGTATATCCAACACTCCAAATGCTGGAGGATGGTGGCTATCTCAACAGCACACAGGAAGGCGGTAAGAAGATTTACACCATTACCGATGAGGGTAGACAACTCTTAGCAGAGCGTACCCAACAGGAAAATTCAGACTCTCCTTGGGAGGCCTTCAAAACCGTAATGATGGGTAAACCCCAAGAGTTAATTGAGTTGCGAAATGTAGCAACAGAATTAGGTGCTGCTGTCATGCAAGTTGCTCGCGGTGGCAATGTGGAGCGAATGAGTCGGGTGCGCGAGCTTTTAGACCAAGCTAAACGGGATATTTATGGGATTCTTGCTGAAAAATAAGTGAGAGAGTCTTCTTGGAAGCTGATTAGATTACTCCCTAGCAATCTCCATATCTTAGGCGCGGGCACCCGCCTTCGCTTCACGCACTGGCCAGTTTCAGCTTGAAACTGGCCACTTATCAATCGGTGACAATCACATTGAAAGCGGGATTACTATTTTCAGTTATTTGTTCGATAGTAAATCGCACCTCTTGTCCGTAGGAAATTTCCAGCGTATGACTATCTGGATCGCGGATATAGGCCCAATAACCAACAGGCGCACCCCAATCATTGGGCCCTTCTAAAAGAATTCCTTCTGACTGAGCGCGATCGCAAAGTTGCTTAACTTCATCGCGACTTTCACAAGCAATACCCAGGTGAGACTGAGGCAAAAGAGAGCCTTCTACTCGCTCCGTTTTAATTAACACGATTACAAATGGTCTAGTTAAATCGCTAACCCAAGCTACATCTACTTGAGACATCGGATCTATCCGGCGATGGACTACTTGCATTCGAGCGTACTTGGTATAAAAGGCAATGCTTGCATCTACATCTTTAACTGCAAGTGCAATATGTGTAAAACCTAAATCAACCATAGTATAGAGCCTCTCAATTAGCTAAAAATATTGTAGTTTAGGATTTGATTTCTATAATCTGTGCAAAGAAAGTTAATTTCCCCAGCCCCGCCTTGCAGGGTTGCTGTTAGGAGAATTAGGGACTATGAATGGGACTAGGAGTGGATATGATTTCAGTGGGAGTTTCGTTCCAGAAAGATTTAATAAATTTTTTTACATCTGATGGCCAGAGATAAAATACTACGATGGCACCAATTAATCCGAAGAAACAACTATGAGCGAGAATTTCAAATATCTTAGGATTCATATTTAAGGTTCCTCTAATAGTCAAGTAGATGGCTGTCGTCTAATATAGCACTATATTTTAATAATTGTATCAGATTCCTATCAAAAATGCAAGAGGGGAATTTTTTCTTCTAAACTTTTCCTTTTTCTTTTTCTTTTCTTGCAACTGAAATTAATAGCTACTTCTGTTCATTAGCAAGCTATTATTCGCTCTCAGCTACATAGATAGTGTAAGCAGTGAAAAGCCTGTACTCTGTACTTGGATCGTTATTTGGCGATGAGCGATATTCCTTCCCATAGGTGGCATAAATAAACGCGATCGTCTCATTGTGAGCAAGGAAGCGAGCGCACTTTCTAATTATCTTGATTTGAGTTATAGCGGTTCTCAGGTAGATGAGGTAGATATTAAAGCTCAAAAGCCTCGATATACATAGAATCTAACGTACCTCATCTTTCTGAGAAAGGCTATAAGTCGGACATAATTAAACACAGGCTCGCCGCTACAAGCCTGTAACTCATAGCTATAGATAGTTGAGGCGAGCGCCTACCTTAAAAGTTACTTAATTATTCCTCGCCGACAAAAAGAAAACCACTCTAGTAGAAATTCTACCAGAGCAGCCTCATAAAACTAAAATTCAATCCCACAACACACAATCAAAATTAGCCAAGCTTAGCAACATCCATCGCTAAATCCATCACCCCACCCGAAGACTCAAGTTTCGCAATATCCAACAAAGTCTTCAACACAGAATCAGGATTCAAAGACAGCGAATCAATTCCTAACTCAACTAAGAACCGCGCAAACTCAGGATAATCGCTCGGCGCTTGACCACAAATTCCAATCTTACGGTTATATTTCTTCGCCGCCTTAATTGCAATTTGTACCATCCGTTTAACTGCCTCATTGCGCTCATCAAAAATGTGAGCAACCAAAGCTGAATCGCGGTCTAAACCTAACGTTAACTGCGTTAAATCGTTCGATCCAATGGAGAAACCATCAAAGACAGCGGCAAATTCATCAGCGAAAATGACGTTACTTGGTAACTCGCACATTACGTAAACTTGCAACCCATTTTCACCCTTAACTAAACCATGTTTTGCCATCTCTGCTAAGACTTTCCGACCTTCATCTGGGGTGCGGCAAAATGGAATCATCGGGATGACATTCGTCAAACCCATTTCATCCCGTACCCGCTTCAAAGCTTTGCATTCCAGAGCATAAGCCTCGCGGTAATTCGGGTCATAATAGCGAGACGCACCGCGCCACCCTATCATCGGGTTTTCTTCCTTGGGTTCAAATTGGCGACCACCCAAAAGATTTGCGTATTCATTGCTCTTGAAATCGCTCATCCGCACTACTACAGGATTGGGATAAAATGCTGCTGCAATCATGCCAATGCCATGAGCTAATTTATCCGTGAAGAAATCTGGTTTGTGTTCGTAAAGTGCGGTCAATTCAGCGATTTCATTTTTAACAGCTTCATCCTCCAACTCATCGAACTTAATCAATGCCATCGGATGTGCTTTAATGTGATTGGCAATAATGAACTCTAAGCGTGCCAAACCTACGCCGTCACAAGGAATTGCAGATAAACCAAAAGCTTCCTCTGGATTGCCCACATTCATCAAGATTTTAGTGCGAGTTTTGGGCAAGTTATCCAGTGCAGTTTCTTGGACTTCAAAGGGTACTAAACCTTCATAAACTTTGCCTTCTTCTCCTTCAGAACAAGAAATTGTCACCTCTTTACCTGTTTGCAAAACTTTCGTTGCGTCGCCGCAACCAACGATCGCAGGGATTCCCATTTCGCGAGCAATAATCGCGGCGTGACAGGTACGGCCACCAGCATTAGTAACGATCGCGCTGGCTTTTTTCATAATCGGTTCCCAGTCGGGGTCGGTTTTGTTCGTGACTAAAACTTCACCCGCTTGGAAATCATCAATTCTGTGTGCATCGAGGATTACCCGCGCTTTACCTTGGCCAATCATTTCGCCAACGGAACGACCTTTAACCAGTATATTTCCTGTGCCTTTCAGCTTGTAATTCCGCAATACAGAACCCGATTTTTGCGATTGTACGGTTTCCGGCCGCGCTTGGACGATGAATAGTTCGTTTGTGAGCCCATCTTTCGCCCATTCAATGTCCATCGGGGTATACATACCGCGCACTTGGGAGTAGTGATCTTCGATCAAAACGGCCCATTTTGCTAGTTGCAGAATTTCATCATCCTCGATCGCAAATTTTCCCCGTTCTGAGAGTGGTACTGATACGTTTTTCGTGTATTTGGAACCGCCCAAGTCGTACACCATTTTGACTTCTTTTGTACCCAATCGTTTCTCTAAAATCGGGCGGAAACCCTGTTTGAGTGTGGGTTTAAACACTAAGTATTCGTCGGGGTTCACGGCCCCTTGCACGACGTTTTCACCCAACCCGTAGGCGGCGGTGACTAGCGCTGCATTCTTAAATCCGGTTTCTGTATCGATCGAGAACATCACCCCAGAGGATGCCAAATCCGATCGCACCATTTTTTGAACGCCAACTGAAAGCGCAACTTCAAAGTGGTCGAAACCTTTGATTTGACGGTAGGAAATAGCGCGATCGGTGAAAATTGAAGCAAAGCACTTGTGAGTGCAGTCAAGCACGCCACTGCAACTTTGAACATTCAGATAAGTTTCTTGCTGTCCGGCAAAACTCGCATCTGGCAAGTCTTCTGCTGTAGCGGACGAGCGCACGGCGACATCTGTGGCTTCGCCGTAGCGATCGCACAATTGCCCGTAAGCGCCTGTAATTGCATCTTGCAAGTCTTGCGGAAAAGGTGTTTCTAGAATCAAAGTCCGTGCTTGCTTGCCCCGTAGCCGCAGATTTGGCCCATCTTCTACGTCCAAGTCGGCAAACAGCGATCGCAATTTGGCTTCTAAACCCGCCGACTTAATAAAGTAGCGGTAGGCGTAAGCTGTGGTAGCGAATCCATTAGGAACATTAATACCTTTCGGGGTTAATTGTCGAATCATTTCCCCTAAAGATGCGTTCTTTCCACCCACTAGCGGGATATCTGCAATCCCTACCTCATCAAACCACAGCACAAGGGCTTCTTCTTTAGCAACCTTGGTATCCGTATTTTTAACTAATGTTTCCAGCATGGGTTTAGTTCCTCCAAGCTTAAGCTCCATCTGACAAGCTTAAGACAAAACTTTTAAATGTACTTTTGTTACCAATTCATCTCGAAAGGTAACGAACTCTTGACTAATGCGTTTAAATGATGTTAAACAAGGTATCTGGGATAGGTCAGAGATTGATCCCCAGTAATTAACCGTTAATTCTTAGGGTGATTTTCTATGCCTAGCGAGTGATACTTCGTCGGAGAGACTTTTTTTATTCCCTCTATTTACATCTTATTACTTCTATTCCTAACCACAAGATAGTTACGGCAAGTCTCCTTAGTTACCAAAAGTAAAAAATTGGCACTTACTGGCTTGTATAGGTTATTATAAAAAAAGATTAAGGAAACAAAAAAAATTAGCCCCGGCGAATAGAATTCGCGGCTACACAAGCGAAGTCCGCCTGCGCGGACTGGAGAAAATCGAGGGTTTTGAAGCTCGCGTCGGCGGGTTTAGTTTGTATAGTAGGGTTTCAATCGCCCAGTTGGGCTGACAAAATTTTATTCCTTAACACCTAATTAAGTTAAACAAATGAAAATAAAACATAATTTAACTAAGCCTGATTCCGCAATTAAGGCTAGCTGGTGTTTTGATAGTAGCTGTCCGATTCAGTTCATGCTAGAATTACTAGGGAGTAAATGGTCTGTGCTGATTTTGCGAGAGCTATTTAGATGCGATCGCCGCACCCATGAACTTTTAGAAGCTTTACCTGGTATTAGCTCCAAAACCCTAACTCTGAGGCTCAGAGAGTTAGAAATGCACGGTTTAGTCAAGCGGACTGTTTATCCAGAAATTCCGCCCCATGTTGAATATGCTCTCACGGAGAAGGGACGAGAAGTTCAGCCAGTGATGGCGGCCCTTAAACAGGTAGGAGAGCGGTGGTTAGGGAAAAAAAGCTGTGCTTGTCCTTTAGAATAGAAACTATCAGGAGGCAGGAGGCAGGAGGAAAATGCAATATTAAGTAAATCCATCTAATTAAACATAAGATACCGATGGCTAAAAAGTTGGCTGTATAAGCATTCTTCCTTCTTCCTTCTTCCTTCTTCCTTCTTCCTTCTACTTACTTAGTTTTCATAGTATGAACACCATCCCAATCATCAGGCGGCGGTACTTCTAAATAAAGGCGGGATCGCTCAATGTGAACTTCCACAGCCATATCCGTTGGGCGCATTAGCTTTGCGCTCTCAAAATAACTAATAGCTTGATGAAAATTCCCACAAATATAAGCCTCTCTACCGCGCTTATATAATTCTAAAAATTGTTCTATTTCCCCAGTTAATGGCACTGTTTGCCGATCGATTAACTCATAAATACTTACGGCTTGATTTTTGCCTTTAACCCGCACTTTATCTAACTCCCGTACCCAAATTCGATCGCGACACAAATTATAAGTAAACTCACTCAAAATAATATCGCACCCATACTGTTTCGTCAGTTCTTCCAAGCGAGAACTTAAATTTACAGCATCTCCAATCACCGTATAATCCATCCGCTTTTCAGAACCAATATTACCCGAAACTACCTCCCCCGAACTAATCCCAATTCCAATCTTAAAGTTAGTCTCACTAGGTCGAGAAGTATTAAATTCTTTCAACCGCCAGCGCATTTCCAAAGCTGTTTCAATTGCCATCCAAGCGTGTTCCTTCAAAGGCAACGGTGCTCCAAAAACCGCCATCAACGCATCACCAATAAACTTATCTAAAGTGCCCTCATAGCGAAAAACAGCTTCTACCATTGTCTCAAAATACTGATTTAAAAGCGCTACCACTTCCGACGCGCCTAAATTTTCTGTAATTGTCGTATATCCCCGAATATCTGAAAATAAAATAGTCACATCTTTACGTTCACCTACCATCATCGCCCCCTCGCCTAAAGCCATTACTTGCTCAACGACTCCAGGGGTCATATAACGATACATTGTAGTTTTCATCCGCTTTTCTCTCGAAATATCTTCGAGCACTACAATACCGCCACGCACCCCCCCTTCAGGATTAGTTAGGGGGTTGACAGTTAGATTCAAACTACGTTCAACTACTGTTACTTGAGAACGAGGAATTGGAACCGCACATTGAGGATAACCCAGGGGAGAATGAGTAATATGAAAGGGAGCTTGAGCATTAGTAACTACTGGAATTTGACCTGATGCGGGGCTATTTTCTCCCCAAGCATAAAAAATATCTGGATCGTTGCGATCGGGAATTGTCAGGATATAAGTTTCTCCTTCCTCTGCAAATTCTGGCGATTCTATTAATAAACCCACAGTTAAAGTTTGTTCCGGTACATAATGTCTAGCCGCATTCCTCAGACTGTCTTCTAGTCGAAATCGTATATTGTCAATAGGTACAACTTCCCAAACATAGCGATCGACCAGTCTCTCTTCCCAAAGTTGTCGATTCTGTTTACCATTGGGTTGATCGATGGGACAACCCAGTAATCCTAAAGCGGCTTCATTAATCGTGACAATTCGACCCTGCATATCCGTAGAAATCACAACATCTGTGAGACTTTGTAAGATGTCTTTCTGATATTGCTTTTCAACTAAAACATTTTCAAATAATTGCGAGTTTTGGAGGGCAATACCTGCTTGAGCATTAAAAGCTCGCAAAAATTCTTCATCGGAATTAGTAAAACTACCTTGATTTTTATTAATTAACTGAGTAACACCGATTAGTTCACCTTTCGCGTTATAAACTGGCATACAGAGCATATTTCTCGTCTCATAACCAGTACGATGATCGGTACTCGGATCGAAGCGAGGATCGGTATAAGCATCATTAATATTGAGAGTTTGACCAGTAGAAGCTACATAACCCGCAATGCCTTTATTAGCAGGAATACGGATTTCCATTAGGGTTTTACCGTCGGCTTTGGCTACTTTTGTCCAAAGTTCGTTGGTTTCTTTACTAAGTAGAAATAGGGTACTCCGATCGGCTTGCATTAAATCGCGGGCTTGCTCCATTACAGCTCGCAAAGTTGTTTCTAAGTCAAGGCTTTGCCCTAATGTTGTTGTCGCTCTCAAAAGTGCCGCAACTCCTCGCTGGTTGCGGGCGGCTACATAGAAAGATTGACAACTTTCCAGAATAATTCCAATTGAGTCGGCAAAAGCACGAAATTGTTGTTCGTCTTCTTCATTAAAAGGCTGATTCCCTGCTTTATTTAATAGCCGTACTACTGCTACCGGAGCATTTTCGCTCTTGGTGCTGAAAATCGGCATACAAAGAATTGTATGGGTTTCATACCCTGGGAGTTCGTCAACTTCCCGGTTAAATAGGGGATGATTATAAGCGTCAACTACATTGAGACATTCTCCGGTATTGGCAACGTGACCCAAAATACCGACATTCATTGGTAGGCGAATTTCTTGGGCTTTTTTGGTAGTTGGATCGACGGTTTTATACCAAAGTTGAGCTTTATTTGAGTTAACTAAAAATATAGTTGTGACATCGGCTTGCAGAATCTGACCAATTTTGAGGGTGAAGGCATCTAAAAGTTGCTCTAAAAGAGTTTCTAGAGCTTCATTGTTGATGAGGTCGATCGCACGCAGAAATTGCTGAAATTCAGCGGTGATAAAGTCCAGCAGGCAGACAAATTCGGCAACTGGCAGATCCTTCACGCGGGCGGCTAATGCCCCCATGCGATTGACTTGAGTGAGTGTAGCCAGAACGCTACCAGCATTGGAGAATGTCATGTTAACGAGTTTTTCAGGGGGTAGGGTGGCCCTTGGCTTGGCTGATGTTTTGTTCTGAGGTTCCCCAAACTGTGGAAGCTGTTCGGGCTTCACTGCTTGGGCAAGTCGTTTTACTCGATCGCGAACTTCCACCTGCCTGTAATATGTGCTTTTAAATCATTTTTAACAACCTCGATGTTGCTGCTCACTCTGCTAATATAGCTAGGGGCTAGGGGCTAGGGAAGAAGGGAATAGAATTAAGGGTTGGAGTAATTTAGAATGTCCTAACCGACGAAAGCGGTTGCTATATAAGGTGAAGTTAGGTAAAACACAAAACTAAGGGGTTTGTTTTGTGGGGATAGGTGGAAAATAATTAGTCTGGAAGTTAGTTCATAGGTTTTTTTGTTGGGGAGAATGGGCTTTTTATGCTGGGTGGAATTACGGCGATCGCGTGTGGCCCCCGAAGGGCGCAGTCTGCTATGCCCAAGTTATTTCCCAATACTATGTCAAATTTAATGTTAAACCCGATCGGGGAGTAGGTGCGAGATCCCTCTCACCCTCCTTAAAAAGCGGCAGGTTGTAGCATTGCCCTGGTAGGGGCAATCCCCTTAGCTTAATCAGCTTCTTTCGACATCGCCCCATCAGGGTTTGAGGCAAGCACGGAGGCACTGCCCCACAAGAAAACTCTCCCTCCTGTGATTGATACAATTTAGATTCTTAACAGCTTATGCGGCTTTTGGCAGTGACTCAGCCAAGATTACCGATTCATAGTACCGCCGCAGTTGGTGAGTGGCAGCGGCCCAACCCCAACGTTCAGCTTCAATACGGGCGTTTTGGCGGAGGGCTTCGCCTTCTTGCGGTTGGGCAAATAAGCGTTGAGTAGCTGCGATCGCACCTTCCTCATCTGCTGGGTCAAATAAATAGCCGTTAACGCCATCGGTGACAATATCGGGAATTCCCCCCGACCTTGCCGCGACTACGGGCGTACCGGCAGCCATCGCTTCTAGGAGCACTAAGCCTAGTGTTTCGGTGCGGGAGGGAAAAATGAAGGCATCCGCACAAGCGTAGGCTGAGGCGAGTTCTCTGCCTCGGAGATAGCCTGCAAAATAGGTGGGAGTACCGGCGAAATATTGTTCTAAAGTTTGGCGGTGTGGGCCATCTCCGACTAAAGCGAGGCGGGCGTTAGGAATTGATGCTAAGACGGGTTTGATGCGATCGATTTCTTTTTCTGCACCGAGGCGACCGACGTAGAGTAAGAGTGGGCTCTCTGGATTGCCTTGGCTGAGGCGATCGCGCATTTCTGGGGTTGCAAACTGGGGTTGATACATCTCCGTATCTACGCCTCGCTGCCACAAGTCTACACGCTCAATACCGTGCGATCGTAACTCTTCCACCATCGCCGTTGAAGTACAAAGATTTAACTCAGCCTGATTATGAGCTCCCTTCAGTAATTCCCACAACAAAGGCTCAAGCATTCCAAAACCATAGTGGTGTAGGTATTTCGGCAAGTGAGTGTGATAAGAAGCCAACAGCGGAATATTCAACTTTTTGCCATAATACAAACCCGCCAATCCCAAAATTGCCGGATTAGCCACATGAATAATATCTGGTTGAAACTCTTCTAGTTTCTGTCCAATTGACGGACGCGGCAATGCCATTTTCAATTCCGGGTACATCGGCAACGGAAAGCCTTCAACACCGTAAATTGTGGCTCCTTTGTACTCTGTTAGCCCACCATCTGGGGAAAAAATTAGAACTTTGTCGCCAGCGCGTTGTAAGTGTTCAACTGTGTGAATCAACCGCGTGACAATGCCATCTATTTTCGGCAGAAATGTTTCAGTAAAAAGAGCGACTTTCATACAAAATTGCTTAGGTAACTGATATTTGTAGCCTCTTTGCAGTGTCGGAATTAGTGATCGGATATACTTCCTCGCTGGGTGTTAGCAAGTCGGTCAAACCTTCTTTAAGATTTTGGCGCTGTTCCTGCACAAATTCGGAAATATCTTCAATATTGATAATCCAATCCTGCGCGTAATGAACCAAAATTTCACCCCTTAAACCTAGCTGAATAGCCTTCCTCTCTAGTTTCAGACCACTAGGGTGATGGTCGGGGTCCCATTGCAGCCTCACTGATGACCTTTTAGCCGCTTGTTTCCATTCTTTTTCACTAGCATAAACCTCTGGAACAAAAGTAGAATGTACTGCTGCTGTCAATATTTCATCGAAAGCACTTCGCTTTAGCCGCACAGCGAGAATTACTTCTTGACCCTCTTTTGTCCCCCACCCGGAACGGTACATCATCCAGAGAAAGTTAGGCTTAATCCAACTCATGCGGCTGAGTTTAAATTCCCCACCAAAATAACCATGTGAAGCTGCAAAGTGACCAATAGCTGGACAATAGGCTTGGTAGACTACTATGGAATTTTCGTCAAATTGTGCCAAAATATGACGACCAGCTTTTGGCCATCGGCTTACTTGCGTTAGGTAAGGTAAGGTTAGCAGATTCATGCTAACTAACTCCGATCGAGAGGTGCTTTGGGCAAGGTACAAATTCCATGAATTCCAACTGAGAAAATCACCGCACCTAAAAGCAGTCCGATTCCTTCAGCAAAGCAGTTAATTCTGTGAATTTCCTGTGCTGTTTTGGCAACTAAAACATCTTTCTCAGTTGCATTAGGCGACTCACTAACTTGCCGATAGTTTTTGTAACTTGCTTCCAGGGCTGCCCATTCTGGCAGCAGGTAATAACCACATACTAAACTAGCTGAAAGTCCCGGTAAAACAACTAAAAGCAGCAGAATTATAACTCGGCTTTTCATGTTTTTATTTCAGGACTTCCATATTCAGAGGCAATAGAAACATTATATTGCCCCAACCATCCTACCTTACTTTACCGCCACTTAACTTTAGGCAATATTTCATTTTTGTCAACGCGGTGCTTGTATTTGATCGCAAAATTCAGCAATGAATCTATCAACGAGTCTGACAAACAGTGGGGCTGTAAACCCAGACTCAGCAAATTGGTATTTTTGGCATTGAAGTAGTGTTCTTCCTTCTCAACTCTGGGATTTTCCAGATGGTGGATTTCTACATTTATTCCCATTGCTGTGCCAGCTTTCTTAACCATCATTGCTAAGTCACCGACGCTAAACATTTCCGTAAATTGGTTGAAGACACGAAATTGACCTGGTTCAGCGGGGTTAGCGATCGCAATTTCCATACATCGCACCGTATCCCGAATATCCAAAAATGCTCTCGTTTGTCCGCCACTGCCATAAACTGTTAATGGATGGCCAATAGCAGCTTGAATGCAGAATCGGTTGAGAGCAGTTCCAAATACTCCATCGTAGTCTAAGCGATTAATTAACAGCTCATCCATGCCCGTTTCTTCTGTTAAAACGCCGTAGACTACCCCTTGATTCAAATCTGTGGCGCGTAGACCCCAGATTTTGCAAGCAAAGTGAATATTGTGGCTGTCATGAACTTTACTTAAATGGTAAAAAGATCCCGGCTGTTTGGGATAAGGAAGAGTATCTTTGCGACCGTTGTGTTCGATAGTGATATAGCCTTCTTCTATATCAATATTGGGAGTGCCGTACTCGCCCATTGTTCCCAATTTCACTAAGTGACAATCGGGGAAATCTTCGCGCATGGCATAGAGGATGTTTAGCGTTCCGACCACATTGTTAACTTGAGTAAGTACAGCGTGTTCGCGGTCAATCATTGAGAAGGGGGCCGATCGCTGTTCGCCAAAATGCAGTATCGCTTCGGGTTTAAACTTGCGAAGGGAACTGCTGAGGAAATCATAATTGGTGATATCACCTACAAACAGTTCAATAGACTTGCCAGTTAAATCATGCCAGCGCTGGAGGCGTTGTTGAATGGGTGCAATGGGAGTGAGAGTTTCTGTGCAAAGTTCGAGATCCCAATGTCGCCGCACAAAACTGTCCAGAATGCCAACTTCATAACCTCGATTGGAAAGGTAGAGCGCGGTTGCCCAACCGCAATAGCCATCGCCACCAATAACCAGGACTTTCATAAATCAGGGATAAATCTTGCTTGCCAATACTGGGTAAATGTATCAGGTAATGGTGCAATATGAACCTTTTAAACTACAACCTCATGGGCAAAACTAGCCCAGCGGACAAACTCGAAGGGCCCGGCGACTGCACCCCAGATGTGCTCGTCAGTTTCGGGATCTAACCCTCTGTCGTGACTGATAAATTTGTGTTCGTCGATCTCAAATTCACTATCTAGGTAGGTGGTTTTACCTTTGCGGACTACGGTGCAGCCTTTTCCCGGTTCAACTCGACCGAGGAAACTGTTGCCCGTCCATTGGGTGATGAAGGTGCATCCGGGGAGTTTTTTGATAGTTTCGGGTTTGAGGGCTTGGAGGCGTACAGGGTCGCGGGATGATCCGTAGAATTGTTCTTCGTTTTCGATCGCGTAGTTTTCGATCTCGATGCAATTAACTGCGGGGACTAATTTTAATACTCGAACTCGGTAGGGTTGATTGAGTTGATAGTCGTAGGCTTGCTCTAGGTAGAGGCTGATTCCTCCTAATAATTCTACGGGGAGGGGGCGCATACAGACGCGGATGTGGGCGAAGAAGGGGGGGTTTTCAAAGGCTTGAGGTTGGTTGCTGAAGTCGGAGGCCATCCAGCGGGCGAGGGTGGCAATGTCTGTGGAATTGGTCATGGCTTAGGGTAATTTGGTAATAGGGAGGGCTGTCGTTATGGTGTACTTTCCCGATCCCAGAATATTTTAATGGAAGGCGATCCCTTTTTTCATTAAGAGCATAATTAAAGGTAGGGTGGGCATTGCCACAGATAATCTCTGCCGATAATTTATAATTTTATTGTTGGCAATGCTCGGCTGATATCAATGCTAAAAAATTCTGCCACAGTAAAAATAATACCGACCAGAGGGCGGCGTTACTAAGAATTTTTCGTCAGCATTGTGTTTGCTAAATCATTATAGAATGAGGGAACATTAGCTAACGCACCTTAATGTAATTTTCTGTTGATTTAAGGGAAGCTTGCCAACTACGAAAACTTTAAGTTAATGCGATCGCACTGCGATCTTTTTCTTTTGCTTGAGTCGCACTAAGCTGGCAAATGCTAAAGCAGTTCCTGCCATAGTTAGAGGTTCTGGAACTTGAGTTAGAGGTTCTGAAGGTTGTTCGCTGACCTTTGAATAAATCACATAATTATCGTAGCTTTTTATGATTCCACAATAAATAAGATAGGTACCGCAAGATGTGTTAGCAACCCAAGACATCACTGGAAAGTGCTGGTAAGCATGAAACTCCCAATACTCATAGCGCGTATATGAGTCACTCCGTCCGTCACCGTAGACTACGCCGGAATAAACTTCTTTCCCCTGCGCGATCAGTCCTACTAATTCACCGTTATATAAACGAACAATCTCTCCAGCCAAATTGTATTCTTTTTTGGTACGCCATATCCGTGGATCGTAAAAAAAACTCAATGTACCCTCAGAAATTGTAAGATTTTCAAAGCCAATGCCTGTTATTGATGAGTTGTCAAAGGTAAAAGACCCATTTCCTATGCCCACCTTGAAACTGTAAGTGAGGACAGCGGCTTCTGCTTTGGGTGCTTCTAGGGTGGCGATCGCACCGTAACTCAAGGCTGTGCTGGCGATCGCAACTGCTAATTTTTTCCAGGTATTTTTAAGCATTTGTACTGTCCCCCTTAGTAGATACACCGAGTTTTTTATATACGTTAAATATAGTATCCCTCAACAATCTCCGTACTACTTAGGGGGAATCTTTACACAATCTTTACTTAGTTGAATAATTATAAAAAATTGCTTGGCTTAACTTCTAATAATTATGTTTACCTTAACTGTCAACAACAAAAACCGATCTTTCTGCCTTTGAAGGAGTGGCCTTACGACAGGAAAAAGTCTGTCAATTCCCTAACTGAAAAAAATTAAACCCGCGATCGCCACACCAAACCCAATCAAACCTACCCAGATAAACCGATTATCCTTCGTATTTACCTTACTCAAATCTATTGGCTCTGATATTACCAGCTTAGGCTTTGAGGGCTTTACAGTCCCGCCAGCGCCACCCTTCAAAGCACTAGACTGATTATCGCCTAAAGCCCCCAAATCTGGAATTTCCACCAGCCATTCAGGGCGTTTGCTCAGCTTAGGCGCTTCCAGAATATAGAGCAAACCACGAGCTTGTTCGCGAGTATCTATAATAGGATGGCGAACGAGTTGTTTACAAAGCGCGATCGCCTCCTGAGTTTGTCCCGCCGCATCTAAGGCTGTCACTAACCACATCTGCACTTCACCTCCCAAGCGGGAACCACGCTCAACCAAAGCGCTAGCGGCTTCAAAATGGCGCACCGCATCCCCGTACTGGCCCCGCTCAAAAACCGCCTTGCCAGTTGCGTACTCGGACTGAACAACTTCTAACTGATCTGAACTCACGATCGCTATCTCAAAACTCAAAATTCACCGACCCAAATCCGACGAGCCTATAACTCATCGTAGCTTTGCGACATATTGTTATCGTTATCGCGTTTCGAGCCTAACAAATCTAATTGTTCTACCCTGATTACTGGCGTAGAGCGATTAGCACCCGTATTGCGATCTTGCCAATAATCGAACCTCAAAGACCCCGTAACCCCAATTTGGCTACCTTTGTGGACATAAGTACCAGCAATCTCCGCAGTTTTACCCCAGATCTCCAAAGTAAACCAGTCTGGTTCCTCAGTATTGCGAGAGCGCCGTCTGACTGCCAGCGTCAATTTACACTTAACACTACCAGAATCAAAATACTTTATTTCAGGTTCTCCGCCCACGCGGCCCACAAGAGTTACAACATTGAGACTCATAAATTCAATTCCGGCTTTTATGATGAAACAGCATCCACAATAGAGAAATAGTTCTTTGACCAGACAATCAAGGTCTGGGCTTTATCCTGATTTCGTCCCCTCTTTCGACAATTATAGATTATGGATTCTAGGGGAACGTCAGCTCAACAATGAGCTATTCTGACTAGACTCAGGATCAAAAACGTAATAGAATCCACCTTGGTTACACTTTAGTTACATTATAGGTTGCGGATTTTGAGAAATCAAGTATCTAACTTAACAGTAGTACGGATGCTCAAAATAATCGATCGCAACCAATGCTCAAGTTCTGAAACGATTAAATCGTCAGTAAAAGACGCTAAAACCTACCCCCGGACTGGAGGAAAGTCACGACCGAGGAGCTAGTTGCAAGACTAGGATAGCAGACCGCCATTCGGCAAAAGGATTGCGCCCGGAAACCCTAGCAATAGGGATATTAAGGCTGGAAAGCCTTAAGAATCCCCGCGTCTTCAGACCGGGGAGTGTCAATGCACACAGTAGCATTTAAGTTTAGGGTACAAACCAGTGGGTTTTCTCAGTCGCTTTTCCTTATCCCGTGATATGGGTATCGACCTCGGTACTGCAAACACACTCGTGTACGTATCCGGCAAAGGTATCGTTCTTCAAGAACCATCTGTAGTTGCCATCGATCAAGATTTGAAAATCCCGCTCGCAGTCGGAGAAGAGGCAAAAAAAATGCTGGGGCGTACCCCTGGCAACGTAGTGGCCCTCAGACCCCTGCGCGATGGCGTGATTGCTGACTTTGACACAGCAGAGTTAATGCTCAAGCACTTTATCCGGCGGGTTCACGAAGGCAGAACCCTAGTTGCACCTCGGATAGTGATCGGCATTCCTTCTGGCGTTACCGGAGTTGAACGCCGGGCCGTCATGGAAGCTGCTTCTCAAGCGGGAGCCAGAGATGTCCGGTTAATTGATGAGCCAATTGCCGCTGCGATCGGAGCTGGATTGCCAGTTGCCGAGGCTACTGGCAACATGATTATAGACATTGGTGGGGGGACAACAGAAGTCGCCGTGCTCAGCTTGCAGGGTACGGTGTTGAGCGAGTCCGTGCGCGTTGCCGGTGACGAGCTCAACGAAGCCATCATCCAATACATGAAAAAAGTTCATAACTTAGTAATTGGAGAACGTACCGCTGAAGATATCAAAATTCAAATCGGTTCTGCCTATCCAACTTTAGAAAACGACGATATCACGATGGAAGTACGCGGTTTACACCTGCTCTCAGGCCTACCGCGAACGATTACGATTAAAGGGCCAGAAGTCCGAGAAAGTATGTCGGAACCGCTTTCAGTAATCGTGGAAGCTGTTAAGAGAACTCTAGAGCGCACTCCTCCAGAACTCGCAGCAGATATTATTGACAGGGGAATCATGCTAGCTGGGGGTGGAGCCTTAATGAAAGGGTTGGATACTCTGATTAGCCATGAAACCGGCATCGTCACTCACGTCGCCGCTGACCCTTTATCCTGCGTGGTTTTGGGAACTGGTCGAGTCTTGGAAAATTTCAAACAATTAGAACGGGTGTTCAGTGGGCGATCGCGAAATCTCTAAGAAGTCTATCTTGGATTTTGGATTTTGGATTTTGGATTCAATCTAAAATCTAAAATCGCTACCTCAATCTAAAATCTAAAATCTAAAGTCTGAAATTATGCTAAAAAACACACTGCGTCGATGGTGGGATCTGCGATTGCAAATCGCTATGCTGGGTATAGCTCTAAGCGGAGCCTGGTTAATTCGAGAAACTCAAGGTCAAGCATTATTTGAGGTCTATGGTTGGGTTTCTCGCCCTTTCCAAGTAAATGCCTCAGAACAAGAGCAATTGCTCAATGCCCGCACCAAAGAACTCCAAGACCGCTTAACAGAATTACAAGCCCAAAATCAGAAGCTACAACAGCTTTTAGGTTATGTTGCTACCCAGAAAACTAAAGGAATTGCAGCCCCCATTATCGGTCGAAGTGCAGACCATTGGTGGCAACAAGTAACTTTAGGTCGAGGTAGTAAAGATGGTATCCGCAAAGGGTTTATTGTTATGGGCCCAGGCGGTTTAGTAGGACGGATTATTAATGTCACTCCTAACACAAGTGTTGTCGTTTTGATTAGCGATCCCACTAGCCGAGTTGGTGTCGCCATTAGCCGCAGTCGTCACATGGGTTTCCTGCGGGGAAAAGGAGACAAAGCGAAAAATCGGGCTGTGATGGAGTTTTTTGATAATGTTCCGAATGTCAAGC
>NZ_JAQMUA010000192.1:0-16314 GCF_028330895.1 Kamptonema animale CS-326
AAGCGAAGCAATCGCCTAGTCTCTGCGATTGCTTCGCTTCGCTCGCAATGACAAGTATTTAAAATGACAAGTATTTAACCGGACATGATATTAACCGTCAGCAAATTGGAAAGGATTACGTACTTTCTTAACGTAGTTAATCGATTTCGATTACCTATTACCCATTACCCATTACCGATTTGATTTTTAATGCCTGCATCCTTAGCTTTCCCTTTCCTTTCTCCCTAAACACCGACAGCAAATACCCAACTAATCGGCTCATACTTGAAGAATGTACCACCGCCCAAAGATTAGTCCCTAGACAGATGCTTCCCAGCACGAAAAGGATGTATGTGGGAGCCATTACTACCCCAATTGCCAGCCACGTAAAAACGTGAAGTATCATAATTAAAGCACAGAAGCTACCAACGGCTGCCGCCAACCGCACCTGAATTTGAGATCGTTTTATGCCTGTAAAAATAATTGTCTGCAAAGTTGCCAGTAAGTTAGCAGGTACAAGAAACGCGCAAATTTCGATACAGTGCCTATGTGAAAAGGCAGTAAGGGTATTAAAGTCGAACATCAGTAAATAATACAGCTTGTTGAAGATACCTATCAAGTTTAGCTTAAATTTAGGGCAATAGCTTCTACCTAAGAGCATAACTTTAGATTTCTTAGGGTGTGCAGCCTGTGAGATTACTATTTAACACCTTTAACCCTCTGGTGATTAAATTTTTTATAACTAATTAAGATTTATGCTCTCGCTGAAGTAGAGCTAGCAATAATTCCTGTTTTATTGGCATAATATAAATACTCCTCCTTTAAAAAAGCGTGAAAAAGTTTACAGACAGCAGCTCAGCCTTCATCAAAAAGGCTGGCGCTCGCTTACAGGTTCAGTCTGATAACTTAACTATATAGATTATATCACAACCGCAAAGGTGGCTAGGACGTTAATAATTGCTCAAACTATTGCTGGGAATTGCACTTTACTTCTGACTTATGACTTATGACTTCTGCTGCTATATCATGCTGAGCTGCAAGAGAGCGTAGTATAATTAACCACACTTATCACCACCATCCCGCAACCCAATACCTGCCCAATTATCCATCATTTTTACAAAAGGAACCTTAATAAAATGGCACAAAATAACATCGCAACAGCAGAAATTGACTTAACAAACTGCGACAAAGAACCCATTCATATATCAGGACACATTCAGCCTCACGGAGTAATGTTTGTTGTCCAAGAACCTCAGCTCAAGATTTTACAAATGAGCAACAATACCTTTGAGTTTTTTGGTCTGCACCCCAGTAGCCTTATCAACAAAGATTTGAGCGTCTTATTCGATCCAATTCAGATTGAAAGTCTCAAAAGCTGCTTAATCCATGAAAATTTAAAAACAGTCAATCCCTTAAAGCTAACCATAGGTACCAACTACAACCCTGTAGCATTTGACTGTATCCTGCACAGGAATGAAGGTCTTTTAATTATTGAGATAGAACCCTCAAATTCAAAAAATAATCTTTCAGTTTTTAGCTTTTATCATTCAGTTAAAACCACCCTATCTAAAATTCAAAGCACTGGCAACCTCCAGAATCTATGTCAAACAATAGTCAGCGAAGTACGAAAATTTACAGGCTTTGACCGAGTAATGGTGTATAAATTCGATCCTGAAGGTAATGGCTCTGTAATCGCTGAAGATAAAGAAGAAAATCTTTCTCCTTTCTTAGGTCTGCGATATCCAACCTCAGACATTCCCAAACAAGCCAGAAAATTGTACTCCGAAAACTGGCTGAGGTTAATACCAGAAATTAATTATGAACCTGTTGAACTTGTACCCAGCAACAATCCCCTTACTAATCAACCTCTCGACCTCAGCTTCAGCATTTTAAGAAGTGTCTCACCCATTCACATAGAATATCTGCAAAATATGGGCGTTGCAGCTTCTATGTCTATATCTTTAATGAAAAAGCAGAAATTATGGGGTCTGATTGCTTGCCATCACTACTCGCCCAAATACATTCCTTATGAAGTTCGCGCCGCCTGCGAATTTATTGGACAAGTCATGTCTTTAGAACTAGAATTTAAAGAAGGGAATGAAGACTACGACTATAGGCTGCAATTAAAATCCATTCAAGCAAAGCTACTGGAAAATATATCTCAAGCAGAAAACTTGTCACAGGCATTAGTTAAGTCTCAGCAGAGCTTACTTGACCTCGTAAGTGCTACAGGTGCAGCAGTTTTATTTGGGGAAAATTGCTATTTAGTAGGTCAAACTCCCGAAAAAGAGGCACTAAAACAGTTACTTGAATGGGTACAAAAAAATCTCACAGGTGAAGTTTTTCATACAGACTCACTCTCGAAGTTTTATGAAAGTGCCGAGCAATTAAAAGACACAGCAAGCGGCTGTTTAGCAATTGCCATATCCCCCAGCCAGAAAATTTATGTTCTCTGGTTTCGTCCCGAAGTTATTCAAACCGTAAATTGGGCGGGAAACCCAAACAAACCCATAGAAATCGAGGCTAATGGCAGCATTCGCCTGTCTCCTCGGAAATCATTCGAGTTGTGGAAAGAAACCGTAAAATACACATCTTTACCTTGGAAAGATTGTGAAATTGAGGCAGCGATAGAACTCAGAAACTCGATGATTAATATTGTCCTGCTGCAAGCCGAAAAACTTGCAAAATTAAATGCAGCCTTGCAGCAATCTGAACTAAGAGAACGCCAAAAATCAACTCAACTAGAAAAACTATTGCAAGAGCTCCAGCGCACGCAGACTCAACTGGTTCAGACTGAAAAAATGTCTAGTTTGGGACAACTGGTAGCCGGTGTTGCCCACGAAATCAATAACCCGATTAACTTCATCTACGGAAATATCAGCCATGCCGATGAATATACTCGCGATCTGATAGAATTAATCAATCTTTATCAACAGCATTATCCCTCGCCTGTACCAGAAATTCAAGAGGCAAGTGAAACGATGGAGATAGATTTTTTAATTACAGACTTACCTAAATTGCAAGCCTCGATGAAAATAGGTGCTGAACGTATCTGCGAAATTGTCCAATCTCTGCGAAACTTTTCCAGAATTGACGAAGCAGAAATGAAGCCAGTTGATATTCACGATGGGCTAGACAGCACTCTGCTAATTTTGAGTAACCGACTCAAACCCAAGCCAGATAGGCCCGCAATTCACCTAACTAAAGAATACGGTTCTCTACCCTTAGTTGAGTGTTATGTAGGTCAGCTCAACCAGGTATTTATGAACGTTCTAAGCAATGCAATTGATGCTCTTGAAGAGTCCTTTATCAATTATAAAACCGCCAAAAATGGTCAAGAGACGAAATACAAGGGGAAAATTCGGATTCGCACGGAATTTCACCCCAAGAGAGAAACCGTTGGCATCTATATTTATGACAACGGCCCTGGTATGACAGAAGAAATCCGCCAGCGGATAACAGAACCTTTTTTTACCACAAAGCCCGTCGGCAAAGGCACAGGTATCGGCTTAGCAATAAGCTATCAAATTATCGCGGAAAAGCACGGGGGAAAGATGACGTGCATTTCCACACCGGGAGAAGGTACGGAGTTTATTATTGAGATTCCATTGCACCAGAGTCATCATAAACCTCGTGTATAATCGGCTAAATAAATCTCTTGTTCCCAAAGCTAAAAAATCAGAATTTAGCTAGAATATGAGTTACGCATAATTGTTTATAGCTCTGCTAAGGGTGATGCGTAAGTCTAGTCACATACAAAAGCCAATAAAAACGGCAATTCCATCCTTCAAAAAAGTAATAAAAAAGTCGATTACAAATTATGACTGAAAAAAATATCGCTCAATGGGATGCTGGCAGATTTTTCAACACCTTAGTTTATTTTGGAGTCATCCCTTTTATTGGCAGTATTAATTGGCTACAGCAACTATTTGGAGGTGAGGTCAAAACTCTCAAACAAAAATCTAAATTGATCCTTGTTGCTGGTGCGACTGGCGGTGTGGGTAAGCGAGTAGTACGCCATTTGCTAAAGCGGGGTTATACAGTGCGAGCCCTCGTTAGAGATGCCAACAGAGACCGTGAAATTCTAGGGCCAAGTATCGAATTAGTCGAGGGAGATATCACTCTCCCAGAGACGCTTACGCAGCAGGTAACAAGTGGTGTAGAAGCCATAATTTGTTGCACAGGTACGCGAGTCCAACCTCAAGAAGGAGATACCCTCACCCGTGAAAAATACTATCAAGGCATCAAATTTTATATGCCAGAAGTCGTAGATGTGCCGGAAATAGTCGAATACAAAGGCATACAAAATCTAGTGCAAGCGACCCGAAATCAGTTAATAAAAGCTAGTGAAAAAATAGTCTGCGACTTCGCCCAACCCTCCCAAGATTTAAAAGAAACTTGGGGCGCATTAGATGACATTGTAATGGGCGGCGTTAGCGAAAGTTCTATGAAGTTGATAAATAATATCGCTTTATTTAGTGGCAATGTTTCTACTGCCAACTCCGGCGGTTTTGCTTCTGTTCGCACCCGCAACTTTGACCCGCCTCTTAATTTAGCAGAGTACAGCGGCATCGAACTGCGCGTAAAAGGCGATGGTAAGCGATATAAATTTATCCTCCGCAGCGACCCAAAATGGGATGGCATTGGTTACAGCTATTCCTTTGATACTGTTTACAATATTTGGATGACAGTTTGCATTCCTTTTGATGATTTAATTCCCGTTTTTCGCGCTAAAACTGTCAAGGATGGTGAATTACTCGACCGCAGCCGCATCACTTCTGTACAATTAATGTTGAGTAAATTTGAATATGACGGCGAACTCAATTCTAAATTCGAGCCTGGTATTTTTCAACTAGAGTTAGAATATATAAAAGCTTACGGCGAGCAAAAATTGACTAGGTTTGTCATGGTAAGTTCCGCAGGAGTTACTCGTCCTGGACGACCGGGAATAAACTTAGAAGAAGAACCGCCAGCAGTGAGAATGAACGACCAATTAGGAGGGATTTTAACCTGGAAATTGAAAGGTGAAGACTGCTTGCGTTCTAGCGGCATACCCTACACTATTATCAGACCTTGTGCCTTGACAGAAGAGCCAGGGGGCAAAGCTTTGATGTTCGACCAAGGCGATAATATCAAGGGTAAAGTGAGCCGGGAAGATATCGCTGAACTCTGCGTGCAAGCCTTAGAAGAACCTAAATATTCTCACCTTACTTTTGAAGTCAAAGAGGCAGAAAGTTAATTGAAAATAGACCATTAGTTATTAATCCCAATTTCCTATTCTGCTTCGCCAATTAAAGTAAAAGCAGCCCAATCTTTGGGACTAGGATATTTTACTAGAGTTGCGAGCATGGCTTGTCGCAAAGCTTGAGCTTTATCTGGTGTTTGCTGAAGATTCTGATAGAATGAAAGCATTAAATCGGCTGTCGGTTCATCAGGCACTTTCCATAAAGAAACAATGACGCTAGGAGCTCCCGCAGCAATGAAGGAGCGAGATAGTCCAATTACACCGTCACCGCTAATTCTGCCGCGCCCCGTATCGCAGGCACTGAGCACCACAAGCTCTGCTTTTAACTTCAAATTGAGGATTTCTCTAGCAGTGAGGAAGCCGTCATTTTTGTTATCGGGAGCAAATGCCAGAGAACTTTGAAAACCCATCAAGTTATCTAGTAACCCGTGAGTTGCTAGGTGAATAAACCGAGCATTTGGCATTTGTTCGATGACAACATTTTCTGTGGCTTGAGTACCGATTAATGGTTGAGTATTGAGTAAAGATGCGATGGCTTTAGCTTCTTTTTCTGACCCAGGTAAGCTAGGCAATTGGACTGGTAATTCTCCCACTTTTTGCAAGAGTAAGGGCATCGTGGGATTGCCAACAACAAGGGAATTTTGACTTTTAATAGGTGAGCTTTCAGTTAAAGAATTTCCTAACCTTTGCCGCTGTTGGCGAGTTAAATCTAGAACTTGAATTGAGGGAGCAGTGAGAATAGTATGTTTTTCGATTAAATATTTGCCATTAGTGTCTTGTAAAGCTGCAAATGGAACCAGAAACAGAGTTTCTTGGGGAATGAAAGTAACTCGCTGTTTGGGGTCAGTTGGTAGCAAGTCAGCTATTGGTTGAATTAGTATTTGATAGAGTTCCTGTAATTGCTGATATTTGCGGCGGGTATTAGCGGGACTGCCGCTAGAAGCACCTGTTTCTGGTGTGCTGGAAACAGGAACGCCGCGACCCCTAACCAAGATGGAACTACGAGCATTACTAACAAAAAAAGTTAATAGAGAAGAGTCACTTTCTACATTTTTTTGCTGTTGCCAGAGGGGTTGTAAATTAACTGAACGAAAGGTAATGGTTCCTGTCGGTTGAATAACCCAAATATATAATGTATTTTCATAGGGTCGTTGCTTTCCTACTTTCACCCAACCAGCTACATTGTCATTATAAACAATGGAATACTGCACTAAGGTAGAATTTTGCGCTTTAGCAATTTGTCGCATTTCCTCCAATGTCAGCGGCACAGGTGTTAGTTCAGATTGAGTGTCAACTCCTAAATTAGTTTTTAATAAATCTACAAAAGCTCTGGCTCGACCTACTTCTGCTACTTCTAATGCCTCGTCAGTACGGTTGTTAGCAACTAAAACTTGTTGTAACGTTCGATAAATATCTAATGTTGCTTCGCGGATATTGAGATTTAATTCATCGCTGCTTGTAGCCAATAAGTTGCTATTAGGCAATAGCTGATTTTTTAACAGCTTATTAGAAGCTTTAAGCGCTGCTTGTAAGTTATTTTCGGCTTCGGCTAATTGACCAGCTTTAAATTGTTGCCTGCCCAAATTTTGTAAGCCCCATACTTCATTGAGACTCGTTTCTACTTTGCTTTGCTGATTGAGTGTTTGATAAATCAATAAACTTTGCTTTTGTAAATAAATCCCTTGGGAATAGTTACCGACTAAAGCGTAAGCACGGCTAAGATAATCTAAAGCTAGAGCTAGAGAGAATTCGTTATTACTTTTTTTAGCAATTTCAATAGTTTGCTGTAAAAAAGAAATCAATTTTTCTGGGTTTCCTCTCCGACCGTAAAGCAGCGCTAGCTGTTGCAATGCAAGCACTTCTTGTAATGGTTCTTGAGATTTATGTGCTAGTTGTACAGCTTGTTCCTGATAGGCAATAGCTTTTTGATAATCTCCTAATAATTCATAAACCTTACTCAAACTCAATAATGCGTAACTTGCGAGTCCGATATTGCCTATTTGTTGGCAAATTATTAATTGTTGCTCTAGGAGGGCAATTTGTTTTTGAGTTTCCCCTATAACACCATAGGCAGTGCTTAGTAAACCTAGAGCTTGTAACTCTTCCAGCGAATTGTTACTTTGCCGCGCCATCGGTAAATATTCTTCGTAAGTAGCAATTGCTTTACGATAGTTTGGCAGAGACATATAAGCCAAGCCTAAACTTTTTAAAACTGCGCTTATTAGTAGGGGGTCGCCGCTGTTTCTTGCTTGCTTTAACTGTTCTTCAAAAAAATTAATTCCCTGATAATCCCCCAGTTTGCTGTAGGTACTACCCATCTGGGTAAGGATTTGAGAAATTGTTGCTGGGTTTCGGATAGATTTAGCAATTAGCAAAGCTTGCTGATACACTTCTATCGCCTTTTGATACTCACCTAAATATTGATAAGCTAACCCCGCACTGGATAAAATCTGTGCTTCGTAAGTTCGATTTCCCTGCCTTCGTGCCTCTGCTAAATTTTGGAGATAAGAATCAAGAACTTGCTGATAAACTCTCCGCAATGTCTGTGGGTCTTGAGCCTCGACTTTTAGGGAAAAGCAGCAACTAACAATCCAAAAGAAAAGAACTAATAAGCGTTTTTGTTTACGGATTTTGAAAGTAATAAAGCTCATTATTAAATTACCTTGGTTATTGTGAAATCGATCAAATTAGTTTAATAAATTATTGCAAACGCTCTTCTTGAATCATGGTTCGCTTAAAGATTTGATGATTTTTAAACCAGTGCCGAGTACGGGAACGATAATTATTACAGGGGCTAATTTGAATCATTTCATACAAGTAAATATCCGGCAATGCTTTATAAGCAAACCATAAAATCACTGTTGAATCATCAACTTCCCAGGCTTTTCCTTGAATGCGCTCGGTATCAAACAAGATTTTTTTATCTCGGTAGGCCGCTGGAAAAAAAAACTCTTCTCGTTTGCCATCAAGCCATTTATATCGATTAATCTGGTAATAGGGATATTCCCGATCTTCGGGAAAATGGCACGTTAAATGTGAGTGATGTTTTTCAATAATATTGCCTTCAGTATCGATGAGTGTATAGGTACCCACCCAATCTCCTTCATGGCGGGCAAGTACGGGCATTTCTTCGCGGATAATAGACATCAGAAATCTTCCTTTTTCTGGATGAAGAGCAAGCTCTGGTTGTACATTTTATCAGAGTGAAAGAAGAGCGGTAAACCTCGGCTGAGTCAATCACCACTTTTTCTCTAAAAGGCGATCGCTCAGTATTTTGTATCGTGTAATACTTTTTAGCTGTGGATACTCGTACCAGTCTTCTCCCTATAGATGTAGAGATTCCTGGTAGTGTTCTTGGGGTATGTTTTTTGACGATGGGGGTAGTAGGACTTGAACCTACGACCTTGAGATTAAGAGTCACCTGCTCTAACCAACTGAGCTATACCCCCGTTATTTAAATAATTATAACATAACTGCTTTACCTGAGCAATATTTTTAGAGATTTAGTGCGATCGCCAACAACTCTTGTAGGGTGGGCGCTGTCAGCATACATCTCTCCTACACGAGAAATATCGTGATTCTGACAGCGCCCCTCTTAAGACTGAGGTTAAAATCTATCAAGCCTCTTCAACCTCACCAAGGGCTAACTTGTAACACACCACCTGTGGTAAACACCACCCTAAAATCGGCAAGTGGCTCCCCAATGCGCCTGCTGCCAACTGGCTTATATAGTAGTTCCGGCAAAGGCGTTTGTCCCTCGTCTGCTCCCTCTGGGCTAATTAACTTGTAGCCAACGATCGCCCCATCTTGAGCTACAGTCACTCGATAAGCTAAATCATTTTTAAACCCTGGCCGACTCTTCCAACCTGCATTAATTTGCTCATACACTTTTCCACTCAACTCTTCGATTTCTGCTGCATCTGTAATCTTCGCTGCTGTAGCCTCCGAGCCCTTCAACTCTTCGGCAGAGAGAGGCGAAGCCGTTGGACTCGGTGAAGGCGTAGGATTCGGTGAAGCCGTCGGACTTGATGAAGCCGATGGAGTGACATCAGGAGAAGGCGTAGGATTCGGATTTGGTGTCCCCGCACCGCTAGGGGTGGGCGTAGCCAAATTACCGCTAGCATTCGGTTGAGGAACGGGATCTCTCGGTCGCTGGATTTCAGGAATGGGTACGAAGAAAAACGCGATCGCCGCCAAAGCCAAGCTCGACATTCCCACAGCAGCAGGCAAAGCCCGCTTAGCAATCGGGGCGGTGGCCTTAGCATGGCGCTTAGAAACAGGCGCTAACTGCAACGAAAGCTCTGGAAGCGTTTGCGAGTCAGCAAAGAACTGATCCACCGCCTCCACCAAATCAAATAACTGTACCGTCGTTAAATCGATCTGAGTTGGTAGAGGGGGTTTTGATGTCGGCGATGTCGTCTTTTCCGGTTCCAGCGCTTGAACCGTCAACCGATGCAAATTCTCATTAATTCTCTGCAACCGCACCAAACTAGGCTGCGTACTCTCACCTGCCAGTGAAGGTACTCCGCTCAAAAATTCCTGAGCGTAACTACTGACAGCTTTAACTAAACTTTCAAAAAAGTCACGGCCTCCCGTAAGCGGTTGTCCTTGACCCACAAAACGACACTCAGCGCTCATTAAAATCGAAAGCGCAGGTCTGAGATCGAACTGGCTAGGAGCAGCCGTCCCGTCGCTTAAACCCTCTAAAATCAGGGTGCAGTTAGGCAGACTGTACTGACGCTGAATCGTCATTACTCCACCTCTCCATCAAACAAACTAATCCAAAATCTTTGCATTCCCGCTGTACCAGTACAAAATAGCAATTTGCCCAATAAATTGAGAGCTAGTTCATTCAATTTTTCATCAGAACCATAGGCAACAACTAGAGAGCGCCGAGGATTCATCCGAGAACGGAAGTGAGCTCGGAAACGTTCGAGATAGTCAGCCAGCGATAAATTCTGTTCTAGAGGCACACCTTTTTGATTCATTTGGTGATATTCCAGTAACAACTGCCTAATTCTCACCGTTAACCTGCGTGCTAAATAACAGGCGATCGCCACCAGTGCTTTCGCCTCGAGCACAGTCAGAGAACGCCGCTGACTGAAGAGCCGCAGAGGGTTAGTGTTCCGCAGCAGCCAAAGGGCAACCCGATGTTTAACAATTCCTTCCAGTTCCAATTCCTTTGCCACTGCCAGCATTTGTTCTGCGCCGCCGAGATATAAGGCTTCGATCGCCAATAACATCAGGTCAATTTGCAACCTGGCTCGGCGGGGACACCCCTTCTCTGAGAGTGGCATATCCGGCAAACTGTCTAAAATCAAGGGGGAAGACTCAGCCGGGGAAGTTTCTGATGGCATTACGATCACAGCAACATTCATTCCAACAAACTATAGGGTGAACGAGTCTTGGGCAAGGCAAATCCCAAAGGGGCGTAATTTTTGGAGATGCCTTACTTTTAGCATTCACATTTTTTCTACTTTCACTCTAATTAACTATCACCCTAAAAACAAGCCCCGCAGAGATGATCGTGTAGTGTGGGTGTATTTAGATGCAATAGACCAGCAAAGAGAGCGCTCTCTAGAAATTGGTATAGTCAAATTAGTCCTAGAGAGGGAAAATCGAGCCGTTAAGCGGGGAAAAGATTTAATATATCAAGCGCGGCAGGAGTTGACGGATGACAGAGATGTGGAAAAAGAGGTAGGCTTGATTAAAACTGTATAAAAATATAAGAAATGTTATAATTAGAAAAATTAAATTTTTATAATTTAACACTCTGCACTGGAATTTCAATCCAAAATTCCGTTCCTTTTCCCAGTTCCGAGTTACAGCGTAAAACGCCCCGGTGTTTCTCTACCACAATTTGATAGCAAATCGACAGACCTAATCCCGTACCTTTACCAACAGGCTTTGTAGTAAAAAAAGGATTGAAAATTTGCGCTTTGACACTTTCAGGAATCCCCGCTCCGTTATCTGCAATCCTCACAGTTGCAGTGTTCGATTCAGTTAGATTTGTACTGATTTTAATACAGGAAGGATTGCGCTGGTTAACTTTAGCATTTTTCGGGGAATTATGGCTCTCTAACGCATCAATAGCATTGCTAATAATATTCATAAATACCTGATTCAACTGTCCAGCATAACACTCCACGAGCGGCAATTTACCATATTCTTTTACCACCTCAATAGCAGTAGAACCGGGCATTGCTTTTAAACGATTATGCAAAATTAATAATGTACTTTCAATGCCCTCATGAATATCTACTGGCTTCATTTCGGATTCGTCAAGGCGAGAAAAGTTCCGAAGCGAGAGCACTATTTCTCGGATGCGCTGAGTCCCAACTCTCATAGAGGAAAGTATCTTAGGTAAATCTTGATTAATAAATTCAATATCAATCTCTACAGCTTTTTCTTGGATTTCTGGGGCGGGATTTGGGTAGTAATTTTCATAAAGCGAGATTAATTCAAGTAAATTTTGGCTATACTCGTTAGCATGAGTAAGATTGCCGTGAATAAAGTTAACTGGGTTATTAATTTCGTGGGCAACTCCGGCTACTAATTGACCCAAACTAGACATTTTTTCAGCTTGAATTAGCTGAGATTGAGTTTGTTGGAGGTTGTACAAAACTTGCTGAAGTTCTGCTTCTGTTTGCTTTCGTTCAATAATTTCATGTTCAAGAGAACTGTTCACCTCCATTAATTCTGCTGTTCTTTCAGCTACTTTCATTTCTAAGGATTGATAAAAATCAGTCAGTTGCGATGCCATTTTATTAAAAGTTTTTGCCATAATTCCCAATTCATTTTTAGAATTAATTTCTACTTGAATATCGAGATTGCCAGCACTGATTTGAGCCGCAGCAGCGGTAAGACGCTCCAGGGGATAAATGATTTTTTTAGCCGCGAAAAAGCCCGTACCAGTTGCGATTAATGTTGCCACTAACAGCGAGCCTGTCATTGTCAGTATTAGATTATAAACAGGGGTGTATGCTTCAGCAGTGGGCAATTCTACAATTACAGCCCAATTAACACTAGCAATAGGTGCGATTGCACCCAGCACTTCCACACCCTTAAATCCTTGATAAATTGTGAGCTTTTGTGTTTTTTTATTAGTCAGACTTTGAATGAACGGACGGTTAGAAATATCTTGTAGTTGGGAAGACTGGGAAGCAACTCCTTTTTCTGCTATTAACCGATGGCGATTGTCAATGACGTAGGTGTAGCCAGTTTTTCCGACATTAGCTTGGGAAACAACAAACTCCAAGAACTTGAGGTTAATTTTAGCCAGCAATACCCCAGCGACTCGATCCTGTCGGTTTCTAATAGGGACAGCAAAGGTAGTTACTAACTGACGATTATCTTGGTCAATTTCGACAGGAGCAACGAAATCCTCTTGCTTCTTAAATGCCCACAAAAATAGCGGGGAATTTGCCAAATTCTCTAGTTTTACCTGAGTATAAGGGGAAACAACAGCGACAGGTTCGCCCTCGTGATTGACAATTGCCACCATTTCATAAGCATCATTGTGGCGAATTAAACCTTCTATTAAAGCTTGTTTGGTTGCTGTTGGTAGGTCGGTCATACCAGGAACTCTAGCCAAGTAGCTGAGTTTTCTTTGTAAGTCTTCGATGTATAAATTTATCTCTTTCGCTGCCGTGTTCGACCGTTCTTTTTGGATGATTTTTGACTGTTCTAATTGAGTGCAAAAACTATAATATATTAGCACTCCTCCCGCACTTAAGAGGCTTGCTACTACTACGAACACTATCCCAAAACGCAATTGATTTGCTATCGAAAAAAACTCTTCACATCTTAAACTAGGTAGGATATTTACTTTGTACAGTTCGCGGATTTTATTCTTTTTTAGCATTGGCACAAATTAATAAAAATCACAGTAAACCCTCAATTTTTCCCAGCAATATATCTTGTTTAACAGCATTTACCTTTGCCTCTTGTTCTGAGGTCAATTGACCGCGAAATGGTGCAAAATCTATAGCTTTCTCTTTCATTCCAAAACGATATCCTTTACCTTCCCAGCGACCTTGGCGTATCAAGGTGGCTGCCTGCACGTACAGCACTGGGACAGAATAAAGATAGCTAGTTAGGACTGCTTTGGGGGCTAGATCGTATACGTCCTTGTAAGTACCGATTACTTTGACACCTAAACTGTCTGCTAACTTAATAATAGCTGTGTCAGGCTTCCCTGCATTCGCTACTATCACATCGACACCAGATTTAATAGCCGCTTCAGTAAGTTGCTTCGCTTTTACCTCATCTGTCCAACTTTCAACATAGCTAATAGATACAGTTACCTGAGAGTTAGTTGCTTTGGCTCCTTTTTCGTAAAATTTAGAAGTATTAATAAGCTCACCAACTCGCTCTCCGCCAATAAAAGCAATTTTGTTAGTTTTGCTTGCCAGTGCTGCTGCTACTCCTAATACATAGCCAGCTTCGCCTGCGCGAAACCCCAAACTCGCAAAATTCTTATTATTGCCTGAATAAGTACCTCCCAAAGCAGCAAATTTGGTGCGGGGAAATTCCTGTGCTATTGTCTCGATCGTGGGGATAAATTGCCCACCATGTCCGATAATTAAGTCATAGCCTGTTTTGGCATATTCTCGAAAGACTTTTTCAAAGACAGCGGGAGGTTGGGGTGAGGGAACATCTACATTTTCTCGATAATCTATGGTAGCTCCTAACTGCTGCTTGATAGCTTGTAAGCCTTCATAGCCTGATTTACTCCAATCGTCTGTTTTAGCATCGCGGGGTAACACGACAGCGACCTTGAAATTACTTGCTGCTGGTGCTTGGGAAGTGGGCGCTACATTATTAACTGAACTGTTGCAGCTTATGGCAAATAGCGCGCTCAAAATAAAGATTGCCACTAAGCGAAAGTTGATTTTCATAGCTGTAATTTTGACTTTATTAAGAGTGAAAATTAAGACGAAAAGTTGATTTTATTCAACAAAATATCTTCTTTGATAGCGTTCACTTTTGCTTCTTGTTCAGGTGTTAAGTTTCCCCGAAATGGCGCTAATTCTATGGCTCCATCTTTGAAACCAAATCGGTATTGTTTGCCTTCCCAGTGTCCTTGACGTACTAGAGTAGCAGCTCGCAAGTAAATCGTAGGATATTTAATCAGCAAACTGGTAAGCACTGTTTTGGGAGCTAACTTGTGTTCATCGGAGAAAAGTGCAATTGTCTTGGCTCCTGCACTCTCGGCTATTTTAATCACCGTCTCAGTTACAACGTCGGCAATTACTATTAAAACATCTTCTCCAGATTTAACAGCAGCAGTCGCCATTTCCGCTCCTTTTGCTACATCTGAAAAACTCCCAGTCCATTTAAAAGATACAGCTATATTTGGGTTAATTGCTTTTGCTCCCCGCTCATAAAATTTAGCAACATCTTGAGCGTCTCCTATCGGCCTAGCTCCGATTAAAGTAATTTTGTTAGTTTTGGTGGCTAGGGCGGCGACAACTCCAGTTAAATAACCCGCTTCATCTGCGCGATATGTAATACCTCCGGCATTGATGTTGTTACCAGCATAACTACCTACGAGCGCAAATTTAGTACGGGGAAATTCTTTTGCTGCTGTCTCAATAGCAGTGATGAATTGTCCCCCGTGTCCTAATATCAGGTCGTAGCCCGATTGTGCATATTCTCTAAAGGCTTGCTCAAACTTAGCAGAGGGTTGGCCCGAAGGTAAATCTACACTGTCTTTGTAAGCTACTGTGGCTCCAATTTGCTGCTGAATGGCTTGCAATCCTTCGTAGCCTGCTTGATTCCAAGAGCTGTCGTTTAAACCTTGAGGTAAAAGTACGGCTACGTTGAAATTATTTTCTGCTGTTGTTTCTACAGAAAGCTCTATCCGATCGCGGGGACTACTGCAACTGACGACAACTAAAACACTTAGAATAAAGAGCGCGATCGCCAACACCGAGAATTTGAGTCGCATAGAAATCTTTAAAGAAGAAGTTGCTTTTCTTGACTACCCATCATAAGCTGCCGCCCATTTAATCAACAAGGATTCCCGGTGTTGACGCAATGCTCAGTACACTTGAGAGGTTTTAATTTTTAATTTTTAATTTTTAGTTTCTCAGCTTCAAGATTGCGTTACAATTTGAAAAGTGCCGTTACAAAAAAACATAAAACAATGACTGTTGCCTATCCCCACAAACTTCGCAATGCTTTGGGTGCGCGAGAAATTCTAGAGCAGGTAGTGCGCGATCGCGAAATTCATCTGATCACCATCAACCGCTACCGCTACAGCGAGCAGCGCAGTTGCAAAGACCTCACCGAGCTAATCGAACTACTCGACGGTAAGCCAGCCGAACTCGTGCGCGACCTTTCCCGCCACATCTCCGACGAGGCCCGTCATGCCTCATGGCTCACAGACTTGCTGATAGATTTAGGTGTTAGTGTCGGTACGCCGCCGGGAGTATTGTATATTAACGAGTTTGAAAAGCTACTCCAGCAGATAGACCCTGCCAAAAATCGCGATGATTTTGTAATTTCTTCCCTAGCCGCAATTAATGTTACCGAAAAGCGTGGTTGCGAATACTTTTCAGCTCATATCTACGCCCTGAAAAACGCTCCCCAGACGGAAGAAAACGTCAAAATTCGGGAAACCATCGAAAAGATTTTTCCAGAAGAAGCCGGTCACGTCCGTTGGGGGAACCGCTGGCTAGCCCAAATCGCCGCCCAAAGCCCAGAACACCGCGAGAAGGTGGAACAAGCAAGGCGCAAGTATGTGGCGATCGAACAAGCTGCTTTTGAGTCGGGAATGGATATTATGCTGGGTGCCGAACTCCGCCGCGTTAGCAACCTCGTAGATATTGCTAATACAATGCCAATGTGGGAACGCCCTCAATACCTGATGGAGCATCTACCGCAGGCATTGCTATCACCTGAGTTGCAAATGACCAGAATTGATGTGGCTCAAAGAGCTTGGCAGCGAGATCCGCAGGCATTTATGGAAAAATTTGTGCCCATGTTTCTCAATGGTATGAAGGGTCTTGAGAATAACCGTACTAAAACAGCGGCTAGTAAGTAAATCTCGCATTAAATACTTTTCATTGCGAGCTGTGCGAAGC
>NZ_JAQMUA010000193.1:0-8499 GCF_028330895.1 Kamptonema animale CS-326
GACAGATCGTAAGTAATTTGCCAGACATGATATCATTTATCTCTTCCATTTCCTCCCCACACCTATTCCGCTGCTTTCACTTCTTCCTTTTCAACCTCCGCAGGTGGAATCTTCTCCACAGCAATTAAAGCTTCCATCACTGATTTGACAACAGGTGCGGCCACTAAACCCCCCGTTCCTCCCTGGGGTTCATCAATCACTGCTAACACCACATAACGGGGAGATTCAACAGGTAAAATTCCCACAAAACTAGCAATGCTAGCATAATCGGAATAACCACCAGTAGGATTAGCTTTTTGAGCAGTTCCCGTTTTCCCAGCAATGCGATAGCCGGGAATTTGTGCGGCTTTTCCCGTCCCATCTTTTACGACCATTTCCATCATTTCTAAGACTTCTTTTGTCTTCTCTGCTGAGAAAACTTGCCTCGGCGCTGGCCTGCGGAGTTCCCAAAAAGGCTGCCCATCGCCGCTAAAAAGTCCTCGCACAACGTGAGGAGTAACGATTTTACCGCCATTTGCTAAAGCGCCGCACAGTTGTACCAGTTGCAGCGCAGTTAGGGAAAAACCCTGGCCAAAAGCGGTAGTTGCAGCTTCTACTCGCGAACTAATAAATTGTTCTCGGCTTTTGAGTTGACTGGGTACTTCAAAAGGTAAGTCGGAATCTGTGGTTTGTCCTAGTCCTAAACGTTCGAGGGCATTGTAATAAGCTGAAGCCTTGACTTTCTGCATGATATGTACCATGCCAACGTTGCTGGAATGTTGCAAAATCTCAGTGACAGTGACAGCGCCACGCGGGCCTGCTTGTCTGTAATCGTAATTGGAAATCGGCCAGCCACCCACGAAAATCTGACCTTCATCGTTAAAAACAGTTTCGGGTTTAACTGCATCAGCTTCTAGGGCGATCGCAATATTAATCGGTTTAAAAGTCGAACCCGGTTCATAAACATCAGTTAGCGCCCAATTTTTAAACCGTTCCAGATTGAATTTAAAATATTGATTGGGGTCATAGGAAGGTTCGGATACCAGCGACAGCAATTCCCCATCCCGCGCATCCATCACAATCACAGCCCCTCGTTTCCCCTTAAATTTCTCCATTTGTTGCTTGAGGGCCGATCGCGCTACCCGTTGCAAACGGGTATCTATAGTCACTTGCAATTGCAAATCATCGAACTGGACAAATCCTGCGGCGAGTTGATCTGGAACCCAGTTACCATTAACCGCCCGTTTATAACGGATAGAGGGCATTGTACGCTCTAGCAAGTTTTGCTGGCTGTATTCTACCCCGGCTTGACCATTGCGATCGCTATCTACATAGCCCACAACACCAGCCGCGAGTTCCTGCTGGGGGTAAAAGCGCTGTTGTTGCTGAATCAGTTCTAAGCCATCGACTGGTTGCTTCTCGATTAACAAGTTACTGACGCGATCGCCCATTTCCTCACTTAGTCCGTCCGCAATTTTAATCCCGCTTTCAGCACTATTAAACTTTTGTAGCAGTACGCCCTCAGTAATCGTCTGTCCACCCCCCATACCCGCCAGCAGCGGCGCGAGATTAGCCGCGATCGTTCCCTTCGTCTGCTTGAATAGCTTCGGGTGAGCCCAAAGCGTATAAACTGGGCGGTCTAACGCTAAAATCTCCCCTTTACGATCAATAATTGGTCGTCTCGGTACAAAGGGGCGCGATCGCGAGATTTGCTGCTGTTGCGCCCGTTTTTGCAAAATTGGCGCTTCTCTAACTTGTAAGTAAAACAAATTTGCAGCCAGTCCCAACCCAGACAGCATTAATATCCCCCAGACAATGTAAGGGCGGTACTTGTCCCGTTTTTGTAAACCTTCTCTAGGCGGTTGCTGACGATATTTAGGATCTATTTTGCGAACGCGGTTCTGAGGCTGGCTGTTGGGGAGGCGGGAAACAGAACTAGGTCGCTGATTCGATCTGTTTGGACGTGCAGAAGTTAGCGATCGACGGCGTTTAAAGCGGGAGTCGTAAGTCATAAGCATTGAGGAGTTTAGTTAACTGTTAACTGTTAACTGTTAACTGTTAATATCCCAAAGGTGTCTCACTAGCAGATTTCTGAGTAGACTGGGGATCTAGGTTGGCTGCGGGAGTGGGACGCTCGAGCGCAGGTTCCAGAAAGATCATGTCCTCTGGCTGTTGCGGAGCCAAACCCGTTTCGGGATTTTCCGCCGCCGTAGCGATTTGATGTTTTAAGACAACGCTAGCAGCGCTTAATTGCTGTTCGCTACGCCGCAATGTTTCTAGCTTCTGGTATTCTTCGCTCCAGCGCTGTTGACCGTAAACTGTCCAACCGTAAACTGTAAGAGTACAACTCAGCAGCAAAAATGCGATCGCTGATGAGGTACGCTGTAGGCTCAACAGCGATCGCAGCCAAACCGGTTTTAACTGATGGTTAGGCAGAATTTTGACAGAGGCCACCTTTGTAGGAACTGCACCCCGGCCGATAGTGGGAACGGAAGTGGTAGCCGCTTGAGGAGATACATTTGTCCGCCGAGCTCGCCCAATCGGAGTAACTTTACTTTCCGCTGAGGAAATGGCAGCTAGGCGAGAGGGGCGGTGTTGGGCAGAATCTGGGGAGCTCATAGCAACAGTCATAGACTTCACCAATATGTTATGTGCGGCAGCTTTAGTTTTAATTATGTGTGGAGGCATTCAGCCGTCTTACCAACCATAGCTCAGAAATAAATTCACAGTTTGATCTTGAATTTAGTTTACAAACGTTCTATAGATTCAGTTGTTAACTCCGCTATCCCCTTCGGATTGAAGGGTTTTTTGCCTGTGGTTAAATAAATTACTATACGTAGATTTTACTGGCGAAAATCCTGCAAAAAGTTTTTACGCTCCCACCGGATCTCGGCAAAAACTATGATACCTTAGAGTGCGATAGAGAACAAAGTCGCTGCTTTAACCGCTGATTCCGGGTAAACCGGAAAAAACTTAGAGTGCTGACTCTCTACACTAAAATCTAATACTCATGGGGCGTTTCAGTCTTGTGACAGAATTTGACCGCGCCGCGAGCATCGCCCCTTCAGGGGTCGGGATAGGCGCTGCGGATGCGGCAGCATTCAAATAAAATAAGCTCAAAGTACTATATTGATGTGGGATGGATACACAGACGAAAGTCTGGGATTTAATGCCTACCACACAGGTACGTGGGGACTCCGCGAAACCAGGGATTAAATAAATCCCTAAACGCTTGAGGAGCTTGTTGAAAGACAAGGATAGCAGCCCACCTTTTTAAGGCAAAAGGATTGCGCCCAAGAACCTTAGCAATAAGGATATTAAGAGCGAAATCTCTTAAGAATCCCATCCCCTTTAGGGGTGGGAGTGTCAACGCCTCTAACCGGGTATTCTTAGTCAACCTCAAAACTGAGGAAGCGCTAAGGCTAAGAATAGGTGCTTAAGACTTAAACCGTAGAGTCTCTTGTAGGAATGCAAAATTTGCCTACATTTTTAGAAGCGGTTTTCGACCTTAAGGAGTGTATTATGAGCAAAAACTTTATTCGTTTGACTTTGGCCCTTGGATTGGCTGCGGTTTTAGGGTCATGTGCTGGCGAAAGCGGAACTAGCCCAAGTCCTTCATCTCCAGCATCTTCTCCTAGCCCAGCGGAATCTCCCGCTGCTAGCCCTGCACCAGCTTCTCCTAGTGCTGCGCCTGCTTCGCCTAAGAAGTCTCCCTAGTAAGAGCGATCGCGCCATACCTTCCTTCAAGGCATAGCCTGTAATCTGCTCAACGGATCGCTCCTCACATTTTTTGTTTAAATGGCATCAGTTGTGGTGGAAATGAAAATGTTAGTTTGTGTCTGATGCTTTTACTGCAATTCAGTACATCTCACTACTGTCGCAAAGCTCGCTTGGCTCTAGGTTACAAGGGTCTACCTTACCAAGTTGACAATTTGACTCCGGGGTTGCACTTGTTGAAAATCCGACCGCTGACGGGAGGTTTAACGACAGTACCAGTGCTCCTCCCTCAGTTAGAGGGTCAACCAGCCGCGATCGCAGACTCCACCCAAATTTTTAAATTTCTGGAGTCTTACTGTCCCTCCCCTCCTCTGTTGCTCCCCGATCCCCGGCTACAAGCTGAGGCCTGGATGCTGGAAGACTGGCTTGATGAAAGCATCGGCACGGCAACTCGATTCGTTTACTATCAGTTTCGTGCAGGCCCAGGCAAAGCCATTGACCCGTCTCTGTTGAGTCAAATTGTCATCCAAGCAGTGCGCCGACAGTACCGCATCAATCAAGCCTCGGTGGAACTGGCTACTGGCCGCCTTGCCAGTGCTATCGAGTTTTTAGGGGAGCGCTGGCAAAAAGGGCCCTATCTAGTTGGAGATCGTCTAAGTGTTGCCGATATTGCTGCGGCAGCCCTGTTGTCTCCCTTAGCTCTGATTCCCCAATACAGCCAAGGCTATCCCTGGCTGTTCGCTCGTATTGTCGAAATTCACCAACTCTGCCAGGAACCTCTGCCCCCTGGATTGCAAACCATTGTCAATGCGAGTTAAGAAATAGCATAATTTTGGATAAAAGTTTCGATCGAACTGCATTCACTTTATAATTATTAATAGACTTCTTTCTGCCTCGATAACTTGCAGTAATTGCAGTCATATTGATGCAGAAAGTAGCAATTGTGACAAATTCATAGCCATTTTCAAGTGAGATAGATTGCTCTTAATTAGCAATTAGTAATTAGCAATTAGCAATTCTCATACAACTGAAAACCGCTATATTTGCAATAACTACGGTCATATTCATGATGCTTTCTCTGCAAGCTGCAAGAAACGTCAAAACCAAAGCAATTAAAGTTTTGCAGTTAAATGGTACGGCGCGACTCGTCGGAACCAACCTGATTCGATCGGGTGAACGCCTACTAGATAATACGCTGCCAATAGGCGAACGGCGTGTGAGTGGGAACCCTAGCGATAGGGATATTAGGAGCGAAATCTCCTAAGAATCCCATCCCTTTTAGGGGTGGGAGTGTCAAAATTGGAACAAAAGTAATCGGAAATGGGTTGAACCCTCATCCTCTTTTAGAGTGTTGTAGTTCGCCCAGTACCGTAAAAGCGTACAAACCTAAAATTTAGGCAGTGTCTACATTTTAGGGAACTATAAATGTAACGTGAACTCGCCCCTCCAGGTTTTTTAAGTCAATTTAGTTAAGCGATCAGTGATTCAGGTAGGTAACTTTATGCCCACGAGCATCCCCTTTGAACAGATTGACCGGATTGTTTGGAATCAGCACCAAGACCCCTTTGAAGTGCTCGGCCCACATCTAATTGAGCAGAATGGCAAAAAAGCCTGGGCGGTGCGAGCTTACCTGCCAAACGCGGATGCAGTGTCGGTGGTGTTGCCGGAAGCAAGGGCAGAGTACCCGATGCAAGCAGTACACCACCCTCACTTTTTTGAATGTACAATTGAAACAGCAGAGTTAGCTAACTATCAGTTCCGAGTCAAAGAAGGCGATCGCGATCGCTTCATCTATGACCCCTACGCCTTCCATTCTCCCAAACTGACAGAATTCGACCTCCACCTATTTGCTGAAGGCAACCACCACCGCATCTACGAAAAATTGGGTGCTCACCTGATGGAAGTAGATGGAGTCAAAGGAGTATACTTCGCAGTCTGGGCCCCCAATGCCCGCAACGTTTCATTATTGGGAGACTTCAACAGTTGGGACGGCCGCAAACACCAAATGCGGAAAGGGCAAACAGGCATCTGGGAAATATTTATTCCCGGTTTAGACGCAGGTGAACACTACAAGTACGAAGTCAAAAACATAGAGGGGCATCCCTACGAAAAGTCAGACCCCTATGGCTTCCAGCAAGAAGTACGACCAAAAACAGCCTCAATTGTCACTGACTTAGACGCTTACACTTGGAACGATAGCGGCTGGATGGAACACCGCCGACACACAGATGCACTGACTCAGCCAGTTTCCGTTTACGAATGCCATCTAGGTTCTTGGCTACACGCGAGCTCTGCCGAACCAGCCTTGTTACCCAACGGCAAACCAGAACCAGTGGTACAAGTTTCGGAACTAAATCCCGGAGCACGCTTTCTAACTTATCGGGAATTAGCCCACAAGTTAATCCCCTATGTTAAGGATTTGGGCTATACCCATATAGAATTATTGCCGATCGCCGAACACCCCTTTGACGGTTCTTGGGGTTATCAAGTAACTGGTTACTTCGCACCTACTTCCCGCTTCGGTAGCCCTCAAGACTTCATGTATTTTGTTGACCAATGCCACGAACACGGCATTGGCGTAATTGTAGACTGGGTTCCCGGTCATTTCCCCAAAGACGGTCACGGTTTACCTTTCTTTGATGGCACACACTTGTATGAACACGCCGATCCCCGCAAAGGCGAGCACAAAGAGTGGGGAACACTGGTTTTTAACTACAACCGCAACGAAGTAAGGAATTTCTTAGTAGCTAATGCCCTGTTCTGGTTTGACAAGTACCACATTGACGGCATTCGCGTGGATGCAGTAGCTTCAATGCTGTATTTAGATTATTGCCGCGAACCTGGGGAATGGGTGACAAACCAGTACGGAGGCCGAGAAAATATTGAAGCAGCGGAGTTTTTGCGGCAAACTAATCATGTAATTTTTAGCTATTTTCCAGGGGTATTATCGATCGCAGAAGAATCTACTTCTTGGCCGATGGTATCTTGGCCTACTTATGTGGGAGGTTTGGGCTTTAACCTCAAGTGGAACATGGGCTGGATGCACGATATGCTCGACTATTTCCACATGGACCCCTGGTTCCGCCAGTTCCACCAAAACAACATTACTTTCAGTATGTGGTACAACCACAGCGAGAATTTTATGTTGGCTTTATCGCACGACGAAGTGGTTCACGGAAAGAGCAATATTCTCGGCAAGATGCCAGGAGATGACTGGCAGAAGTTGGCTAATGTGCGGGCGTTATTTGCTTATATGTTCGCTCACCCTGGGAAGAAAACGATGTTTATGGGGATGGAGTTTGCCCAGTGGCGGGAATGGAATGTCTGGGGGGATTTAGAATGGAATTTGATGCAATTCCCTGCTCACCAAGGAATCAAGCGGTTCTTTGCGGATTTGAATCATCTTTACCGCAGCGAACCAGCTCTTTATGAGCAGGATTTCAATCAAGAAGGCTTTGAATGGATTGATTGTAGTGACAATCGCCACAGCGTGGTAGCTTTTATCCGCCGCTCTAAGGATGGTGAAGAGTTTTTAATAACAGTTTGCAATTTTACACCACAACCTCATAGTCATTACCGGGTAGGAGTGCCTGTAGCTGGTTTCTATACGGAGTTGTTTAATAGTGATGCTCGCGAATATGGGGGCAGCAATATGGGGAATTTGGGCGGAAAATGGACGGATGAGTGGTGGTTCCACAATAAGTCTTTTTCGCTGGATTTGTGTTTGCCACCTTTGGGAGTTTTGGTGTTGAAATTGGATCGCGCTAAGACGGCTGCTGTCATGCAGGGGGCTGTTGAGGAATGAGATCGAGTCCGATTTACCTGTTATTAATTCAGCGATTAAAATCGCTATTACATTCTCTTTAACCCCTCTAGGTAAGTTATAAGAAAAGCAGGAAATTGGACTACTCAAAGTTCCCTTTTTTCAGGGGAGGAGCGATTGATACCAATTTTAGAGTTAGTATTAATTACATCCTCCCTTACTAAGAGCTTTGGTTGCGTCTTCTGCGGTTCGCATTCCACCTATAATCGTTGAAACAATCACACAGCGGTTATTTTTTTTACCCAATTGTTCGTGCTTTACCGTTACTCTCCCCAATTGTCCTTGGGCTATTGCGGTACAATCATCTTCAGGATCGGGAACCGGGCAGCCTTTGTGGTTAAATAACGCTCTGTAGACGTTACCTGATGGTCGCTGATTATTGGTGGGATTAACTTTATCTAAAGTTGTATTATCAACATCTATTCTAATTTTTTGCGCGAAACTATGCCATTTTAATTGTGCAAGTCGATCGGAGATTGCTTCTTCCATTTGATCGGGGAAAATGTGAGCTGGATGGACTGCCCATTGTACTATTCCACCCTGTTCTCTAAAGCTAGCTTGCCAGGAAATTTTATCGCGTTTGGCGTTGCTTTGGGCGATGCGTATTGCCCAGAAAATTCTATCTTGGGAGGTGCGAAGGTTCTGGTTATTGATGAATGCTAACCAACTAGGGGCGGCGATCGCGCTGAATATGCCCAGCAGAAAAAGTATAATTAATATTTCAATGATTGTAAAGCCTGCTGCGGCTAAGTTGATTGCTCTGCGGCAGGCTGGTGTCTTGATTGTCACTTAGATGCACTCCCTGATGCCTGTAACAAACTTTTTTTCCTAAAGCTGATTTTAACAGGAGTTATGTGGAGGCGATCGCGCTTAAAATCTGGTATTGATGAGCTTTACTTATAGCAGTGGCTAGGATGAGGATAATTTTATTTTTACAGAACTTACGTAACGCCGCCCTCTGGGCGGTAACAATACCGCCC
>NZ_JAQMUA010000194.1:0-3109 GCF_028330895.1 Kamptonema animale CS-326
CCTCTGCTCCCCTGCCCCTCTGTGCCGCCGAAATCGATAAATCGAGGGGGATTGGCCTCTAGCCATAAGCTATAACGTGCTTTGGCGTAAGCTAAGTCTAGGGTGGTGGCGATCGCTAGCAATCTCTCTAAGTCCGGCTTTACTTCTGCTACTTGCTCGCTCAAGATCCGGCGCACGGCTTCTTCTTCAACTTGTTCTTGCCGTAATTGTTGCCGCATTTGATTGTTGAGGTTGACAACTCTGTGGGGTTCGATGTATAATGTCGCGCCACTCATTGAGGTGTCGTGAACGATGCCGGGAATGGCATCTTTCTGGGGGGCTTTGACAGGGAGGACGAAGCGATCGCTCCTTTGAGTAATTAGTTGTTCCTGCAAGGCGTTGGCTTGACGCTGTAAGATGCCCTGCAATACCTGATAGATGCGATCGCGTAACTGCCGCATTGAGTCTCGAATGCCGCCGAGTTTGGGTGTGGCTCTGTCTGCCACATTGCCCCGCTCATCAATGCAGCGGTGAATTTCTTGCTCCAATTCGGGATAAGTCCGCAACTGGGCCACCAATTCCGTGAGTACGGGAACGTCGGACTGATTGTCAATTACTCGGCGCAATTGCCTAGCACCGGCCAGAGTAGTCGCGATCGCCAACAGTTCCTCCCCGCTAAGGATACCTTGGACTTGAGCTCGTTCTAGGGAATCGCCGATGTCTTGAATGCCATCAAAACTCAGACCCCTGGCAAGACGGCTCTCCAAAAGGTAAGCTTCCTGAGTCTGGGCTAATAGCTGCGCCGTCTCAGTTGGAGTTTCCGGGATTGGCAAGTGGAGCGCCGCCACAGCACCGAGTTTGGTTGCCGTAAAGGTAGCCAAATGGTGACAAAGGCGGGGCCATTCCAATAGTTCTAGGGTTTCGGCTTGAATCAAAGCTGGTAAGCTAAATCTGAATGTCTCTTAAGCAATTTTAAGGTTTTTTTTAATTGTCGTGCGGCACTTGGGGAAGTCTTCCCAAGCAAGCAATGTCAGCAATTTTGGATACCTATGATGGTAATAATACCTGTTTTAGAAGGGTTGGATGAACCAATCTCGCTCAATTGCATGGCGTGGCGAGAGTTTAAGGCGGTGGAACAGTTGCTCGATACGCCCGGAGTCTGGTTGTCTTCTCTAGAGTGAGTATTGGAGAAGTAGATGGGAATTGATAAATTAGATGCTGCTCGCCGCTTACAGGTTCCTGAAGTTTGGTTTTGGAAGAAGGGAGCCTTTTTATTTATGGGCTTAGAGCAGCGGGCCATAAGCAAATAATGCGATCGCACCTACTACCTAATTTAGAGATACAACTGCTCCCTCGATCTGTCGCTCTCCCTAATCAGCTTCAAGCATTGAGGGAATTTCGGCAGTATTTTGAGGGATAAAGTTCTGATTTTGACTCACCAAAATATTAATAACTATGAATTAGAGTCAATCATAATCTTTACACAATATTTCCTACCTCCTTTGCGATCGCCCTAATTGCAGATAATAAATAGCTCCACCTAATTCACAGTAAAAGACAGATGACTAAAAAGGTTGCTGTGTAAGCATTATTCCCTATTCTCTCTTCCCTCTTCCTTCTACTTACCATCAAGCACTACAACCCCAAATGATGTATTAAAGAAAAGGGTCGCATCTAGCTCAATTGTGACGGATGTATGCTGGAGATATAGGGAACTGGTGCACATATGGCAAAAATTCTAGTGATCGATGACGATGTAACGGTTCAGATCGTCCTGCAAGACCTACTGGAGAGTGAAGGACACGAGGTCGCGATCGCTTTCGACGGTCAAGATGGTCTCTCTCAAGCCCACCACAGACCCCCTGACTTGATAATTTGCGATTGGATGATGCCCTACATTGATGGGTTAGAAGTATGTCGCCAACTGAAAGCTAACCCAGAACTAGCTACCGTCTTCTTCATCCTACTGACAGCGCGAGAAGAACTTGACGACAGGGTAAAAGGACTCGACAACGGCGCTGATGACTTCTTATCCAAACCAATTGAAACAGAAGAGTTGTTAGCGCGAGTGCGTGCGGGCCTGCGGTTGCGCGGACTGACACAGCAGTTAGAGCGAACCCTACAAGATTTGCAGCAAACTCAGACTCAGTTAGTGCAAAGTGAAAAAATGTCTAGTCTGGGCCAATTAGTAGCTGGTATCGCCCACGAAATTAACAACCCAATCACGTTTATTTACAGCAACTTGAGCCATGTTCAAAGTTACGGGTCTGACTTAATCGATTTGCTGCGCTTATATCAAAAAGAATTAAAAAATCCCAGTCCCGAAATCTTGCAAAAGCAGCAAGAAATGGAATTAGATTTCGTCCTCGACGACTTGTTTAAGATTTTATTCTCCATGCAGACAGGAAGCGAACGCATCCGACAGATAGTTCTTTCTCTCCAAGATTTTTCTCGCACAGACCGTTCAGGATGGCAACCTGTTGACGTTCACGCTGGTTTAGACAACACCATTTTAATGTTACAGCATCGCTTGCCCGCGCGGGAGCGTAGACCCGATATTAAGGTCATTAAAGACTACAGTAAAATGCCTCAAGTTGAATGTTATGCTGGCCTCTTAAATCAAGCATTCTTGAATATTATTAACAATGCGATCGATGCTTTAGAGTTATCAGGTGTTGATTGGGGGCTGTCAGGGGAGGAAGTTAAAAATGAATCTGAGAAAAATCATCTGAAACCGACGATTAAAATTCATACTGAGGTTTTAGATGAGAACCGCATTTTAATTATAATTGCTGACAATGGAGCCGGAATGAGCGAATATGTGAAATCGCGAATTTTTGACCCATTTTTTACTACTAAGCCAGTTGGCGATGGAACTGGCTTAGGTTTATCTATTAGCTATCAAATTGTTGTACAACAGCACAAAGGGGAATTGAAATGTATTTCTGAACCGGGGAAAGGTACGGAAATTTGGATCGAAATTCCGATTAGACATTGCTAATGGGTAATGGGTAATTGGTAATGGGTAATTGGTAATTGGTAATTGCTAATGGCTAATGGCTAATGGCTATTACCGATCTCCCCTATCTTCCCCATCCTCCCCATCTCCCCCATCCTCTCTCTCTTCCTC